>NZ_JBBARU010000001.1:0-196840 GCF_040399605.1 Rhodovarius sp.
ACCAGGGCTCGGGCGAGGGCAGCGTGACCCTGCGCGGGCTCACGGCAGAGCCTAGCGAGGTCGCCGCCCCCTTCCTGGCGATGGTGGGGCTGGAGCGGCTGAATGCCGGGCTGACCCTCCGGGCCCGCTATGATGCTGCCAGCGGCAGGCTGGTGATGCCGGCCTTCTCGCTGGAGCTGCGCGATGTGGCTGCGGTGACCCTGGGCCTGAGCATGGATGGTTTAACGGCCGATGCCGCCCAGGCGCAGGATTTCAGCCGGATGCGCCTAGCCGATGCCAGGCTGCGGCTGGCCGACCATTCGCTCTACCAGCGCGCGCTTCAGGCCCTGGCGAGTGAGCAGGGCGGCAATACGCAGGCGGTGCGCGAACTCCATGCCCAGATCATTGCCGGCTTGCTCACCTCCACCCGGCCCGAGCCGGCAATGGAGGCGCTGCGCGAGGTGCTGCTGCGCTTCATCCGCGGCGAGATCAATGTGGTGGAGTTGCAGGCCAAGCCGGCGGCGCCATTGTCATTGGAATTGCTGGGGCTGGGGCTGGTGGCGGCGGTGGTGCAAGGGCCTGCGGGCGTTATCCGCCAGCTCGGCCTTTCGGCACGGGGCGAGCGGCAGCGTTAAGCAGGCTGCTGGCGGAGGAAAAGAAAGGGCGAAAGGGCTTTGCCCCTCGATCTTTTCTGCGCTCGCTTTCCGTTATTGAGCAGCCGGTTAGACAAGCCCACCCGACAGCACCACCCTTATTCCTTCAGCAGCCGCTCCACCGCGCGCGCCAGTGATAGCCGCCAATCCGCCGGCTGCACGCCATGCAGCGCGGTGATGCGGCTGCATTCCAGCCGGCTATCGGCCGGCCGGCGGGCCGGGGTGGGGTATTCCGCCGTGGTGATGGGATGCACGAGCGGTGCCTTGCGGCCATGCTTTGCGGCCTCGGCAAAGATCGCCTCGGCAAAGCCATGCCATGTTGTGGCCGGCGCGCCGGTGAGGTGGAACAGGCCCGTGCCCTGGCCGGCCACCACCCGTGGCGCCATGGTGATGATGGCCGCCGCCAGATCATCGGCGAAGGTGGGCGCGCCCTGCTGGTCGGCCACCACGCGCAATTCTTCGTGCGTTTCGCCAAGGCGCAGCATGGTTTTGAGGAAGTTATGGCCGGTGGCGCTGCACACCCAGGCGGTGCGAATAATGGCATGGCGCGGATTGGCCGCCGCCACCGCCTGCTCGCCCGCCAGCTTGGTGGCGCCATAAACGCCCAGCGGTGCGGGCGTATCATGCTCACGCCAGGGGCCCTGGCTGCCATCGAAGACATAATCGGTCGAAATATGGATGATCGCCGCGCCGGCGGCGGCGGCCGCCTGGGCCAGCAGCCCCGGGCCGGTGGCGTTGATGGCATGGGCCAGTTCAACATGGGTCTCGGCCGCATCCACCGCGGTATAGGCGGCGGCGTTGATCACCAATTCCGGCTGGGTGGCGGCCAGGGCGGCGGCGATGGAGGCCGCTTGGGTCAAATCCAGCTCGGGGGCTTCCATCAGATGGTGCGGCCAGGATGTGGCAGGCAGCGCCTCGGCCAAAGCGGTGCCGAGCTGGCCGGTGCGGCCCACCACCAGGATGCGCGGCATGGCGCTACCAGGCCTCCGGCAGTGCGGCCTCGGCCAGCAGCGGCGCGGCGCGGTCCTTATCGGAGAGCAGGGCCTGGCCGGGCGCGACCGGCCAGGGGATGGCAATGGCCGGATCATCAAAGCGGATGGCGGAATCGGTGGCCGGATCGTAGGGCGCATCCACCTTGTAGAGCACCTCGGTATCTTCGGTGAGGGTGCAAAGGCCATGGGCGAAGCCTGGCGGAATCCACAGTTGCAGCCAATTCTCGGCCGAGAGTTCGGCGGTGATAAACCTGCCAAAGCTGGGCGAGCCCGGGCGAATATCCACAGCCACATCAAAAATAGCGCCACGGACGCAGCGCACCAGCTTGCCCTGGGCGGTGGGCGGGCGTTGGAAATGCAGGCCGCGCACCGTGCCCTTCAGCCGCGAGAGGGAGTGATTATCCTGCACGAAGCTGCGGGTGATGCCTATTTCGGCGTGGGAGGAGGCTTTCCAGACCTCGCTGAAGAAGCCGCGTGAATCGGCAAAGCGGCGCGGCTCGATCAGAACCGGGCCCGCAATGTCGAAGCGGGCGAGGTTCATGCGTGCTGCCCATCGGCCAGTTCGAGCAGGTAGCGGCCATAGGCGGTCTTGGTGGTGCCGCGCGCGCGCAGGGCAGCGGCGTCGAGGAAACCGCGGCGGAAGGCGATCTCCTCCGGGCAGCCGACCTGCAGGCCCTGGCGGTGCTGCACCGTCTGCACAAAGGTGCCCGCCTCCAGCAGGCTATCCGGCGTGCCGGCATCCAGCCAGGCGGTGCCACGGCCCAGGCGTTCGGCGCGCAGCGCGCCCAGTTTCATGTAAAGGATATTGAGGTCGGTGATTTCCAGCTCGCCGCGCCCGGAGGGCTTCAGCGACGCCGCCAATTCCGTCACGCGCTTATCGTAGAAATAGAGCCCGATCACCGCCCAATTGGATTTGGGGCGGAGCGGCTTTTCCTCCAGCGAGAGCACCCGGCCCTGATCATCGAACTCGGCCACGCCATAGCGCTCCGGATCGGCCACGCGATAGCCGAAAACCGTGGCCTCGCCCTGCTCGGCGCGCCGGGCGCAGGCCTGGAACTGATCCGACAGGCCTTCGCCGTAAACAATATTGTCACCCAGCGCCAAGGCGCAGGCCTCGCCGGCAATCCATTCGGCGCCGATCTGGAAGGCCTGGGCGATGCCATCGGGCGAGGGCTGCTCGGCATAGGTGATGCTCACGCCATAGGCTGAACCATCACCCAAGAGGCGCTGAAAGCCCGGCAGATCATGCGGCGTGGAGATCAGCATGATGTCGCGAATACCCGCCAGCATCAGGGTGCCGAGCGGGAAATAGATCATCGGCTTGTCATAGACCGGCAGCAGCTGCTTGGAGCAGGCCAGGGTCATGGGGTGGAGGCGGGTGCCAGATCCGCCAGCGAGAAGAATACCCTTCAAGTTACGCTATCCTTTCGCAGCCTTGCGGCACCGCATCGGTGCCGGAACCGGAATAACCCAATACTGGCATTTGGGATAGATGCGATATCATCCAAGCAACGCCCGGTCCACGGCCTCGCCGAACCTTTCGACAATCATGCCGATCTCCTCGGCGGTGGCATTATAGGGGGGGGCGAGCAGCACATGGTCACCCCGCCGGCCATCGATGGTGCCGCCCATGGGGTAGCAGGCCAGGCCCAGCGCATAGGCCTCGGCGCCGATGCGGGCATGGAGCTTTTTCGCCGGGTCGAAGACGGATTTGCTGCCCCGCTCCTCCACCAATTCGATAGCCCAGAACAGGCCGCGGCCGCGGATATCGCCGACATGGCGGTGATTGCCCAGGCGTTCGGTCAATTGCGCCTCCAGCAGCCGGCCCATGGTCTGGACATTGTCGATGAGGTTTTCGCCCTGGATCACCTCCTGCACCGCCAGCGCCGCCGCGCAGGCCATGGGGTGGGCCTGATAGGTATGGCCATGCATGAAACCGCCCGAGCCATTGCGGATGGGGTCCAGCACCCGGTCATTGACCAAAATGCCGCCAATGGGCTGGTAGCCCCCGCCCAACCCCTTGGCGATGACCTGGATATCGGGGGCGACGCCCTCGGCCTCCCAGGCATGCAGGCTGCCGCAGCGGCCCATGCCGGACATCACCTCATCGAGGATGAGCAGCGCGCCATGCCGGTCACACACCGCCTTCATGGCCTGGAAATAGCCGGGGAGGGCGGCCACGCAGCCCAAGGTCGCGCCCACCACCGTCTCGGCCACGAAACCGGCAACGGTGTTGGGCCCCACACGGACAAACTCGGCTTCCAGCTCATCGGCCAGGCGCTGGACATAGGCGGCGTCACTCTCGCCCGACATTTGGTCGCGATAGGCGTAGCAGGGCGAGACATGGCTGAAGGCGTCGGTCAGGATGGGCGCATAGGGCGCGCGGCGCATGGCATTGCCGCCCATGGCGAGGGCGCCGAGGGTATTGCCGTGATAGCTCTGCCGCCGGGCAATGAAATGGAACCGCTCCGGCTGGCCGGCTTCGACAAAATGCTGCCGCGCCATTTTGATGGCCGCCTCCATCCCCTCACTGCCGGAGGAGACGAAATAGGCGTGGGTCAGGCCGCCCGGGGCGTGGCCCACCAGCATATCCGCCAGCGCCTCGGCCGCCGGATTGGAGTAGAGGCTGGTATGGGCGTAGGTGAGCTTGTCCAATTGGTTGCGCATCGCGGCCAGCACATGCGGGTGGCCATGGCCGAGGCAAGCCACGGCGGCGCCGCCCGAGCCATCCATCACCCGATGCCCGTCAGCACCGGTCAACCAGATGCCCTGGCCGGAGGCGGCCAGTGGCGGATCGGCGCGAAGATTGCGATGAACGAGGTGCGACATGACGCTTCCTATGGCGTGAGAATGCCCACCGTAGCACCCACCATGCAGCACGCCAGAGTGGCCGCCAGCAGGCTGGGCCAGCCGAGCGCGACAATATCTGCCCTGCGTTCCGGGCACATCGCACACATCCCCCCCAGCATGATCCCCAACGAGCCGATATTGGTGAAGCCGCAGAGCGCATAGGTGAGGATCAGCCGCGAGCGTTCCGACAGCCCCGCGCCCCCCGACTGCGCGAGGTTGAGATAGGCCACGAATTCATTGATCACCAGCTTCACCCCCAGCGAGGCGCCGATGATGGCCGATTCCGCCCAGGGCACGCCCATGGCCAGCGCCAGCGGCCGGAACACCCAGCCGGCCAGGGATTGCAGGCTCATCCCCGTCAAGGGCTCGATGGCGAGGTTCACCAGGGCCACCAGGGCGACGAAGACGATCAACGTGGCCATGATGCCCAGCAGCAGCTGCAGCCCATCCATGGTGCCCTGGACCAGCGCCTCCATGGAGGAGGTGTAGAGCGGCGCGGCCTTGGCCTGTGCGGGGTCGGGCACGAAGCCCGGCTCGGGCGGGATCATCAGCATGGCAGCAAGCACCGAGGCAGGTGCGGCGATGAGCGAGGCCGCCAGCAACTGCCCCGCCGCATCCGGCACCACCGGCGCCAGCAGCGTGGCATAGACCACCAGCGTATTGCCCGAAATCGTGGCCAGCCCGGCCACCATCACCACGAAGATCTCCGAACGCGTCAGCCGCGCCAGCCAGGCGCGGATGAGCAGCGGCGCCTCCACCATGCCGACAAAGACATTGGCGGCGATGGAGAAGCCAGCCGCACCGCCCAGGCCAAAGCCCGCGGTCACGATCCGGCCCATCACCCCCACCAGCAACGGCAAGACCCGCCAATGATACAGCAGCGCGGAGAGCGCGCCGACCAGCAGCACAAGAGGCAGCGCCTGGAAAAACAGGATGAACGCCGCGCCGGGAAAAGGTTCCACAAACGGCAAAGGCCCGCCGCCGAGATAACCAAAGACCAGCGAGGTGCCAGCGGTGGTGGCCCGCGCCAGCGCCGAGACCGCATCCCCGACATAGGAAAACGCCGCCCGGAAGGGGGCCACATGCAGCATGGCGGCACCCAGCGCCAATTGCCCGGCCAGGCCGGCAACCACGACCCTCAGGGTCACACCCCGGCGAAACCCGCCACAGGCCCAGGCCAGGAGACACAGCGCCAGCAGGCCGGCGGCGGATTGCAGCTGTAGGGTCAATCTTCGTCGCCTTCTATCGTGCCATCGCTCAGGCCCAGCAGGGCCGTGGCCTCCTCGCCCGGCAGCGCGTCTACGCTGCGCAGCTTGCTGGCGATAACCCGGGTGCGCTGTTGCACCCGGCCGATGGTCGTACCGACGGTGCCGACCTGCTTGGCCAGGCTGGCGAAGAGCGCATCCATCTTGCCGATCTCGGCCTTCGTCGCCCCCAGCAAATCCTTCACGCTTTCGGCGTTTTTGGAGAGTGCGAGCGTGACATGGCCAAGCTGGATGGTCCGCAACATGGCCGGCAAAAGGGTGGGGCCGAGCACCACGATGCGATGGTCGCGGCCAATGCCATCAATCAGGCCTGGAATGCGCGCCACCTCGGCATAAAGCCCTTCGGTGGGCAGATAGAGCACGGCAAATTCCGTGGTGCGCGGCGGGTTGATGTATTTTTCGGCGATTTTTTTCGATTGGGTGCGAATCGCCACTTCCAGCCCGCGCCGGGCCTGCGCCTCGGCCACCGGGTCGGCGGCCTCCCAGGCGGCTTGCAGGCGTTCGAAATCCTCGGTGGGGAATTTGCTGTCGATGGGCAGCAGCACCTGGGTCTCGCCGCTGCTGGGCATCACCACGCAGAATTCCACCGCATCGGCGCTGCCCTCCACCAGCTTAACGTTCTGCTGGTAGCTATTGGGCGGCAGAATGTCGTCGAGCATGCTGCGCACCTGGGTCTCGCCCCAGCCGCCGCGGGTTTTCACATTGCCGAAGAGCCGCTTGATGTCGCCGATCTGGGTGGTGACGGCCTGGACATCGCCCATGGCCTTTTGCAGCGCGGCGAATTGGTCGATGACCCGGGCAAAGCTCTCGGTCATCTTTTTCTCGACCGCCTCGGCCAGTTGCTCATTCACGCTTTTCTGGATTTCGGCGAGGCGGGCATCATTGCCCTCGCGCATTTCCTTCAGCTTGGCTTCCATCAGGTCGCGCGTGGTGTTCAGTTCGCTGGCCAGCTTCTGCTGCGCGGCGGCTTGGGCTTCCACAATGCCGGTGCGCAGCTTTTCGAAATTGGTGTTGATCTCGCCAATGCCGCCGGCGAGGTCGCGGCGCAGTATGGCGGCGGTCTCGGCCTGGGCTTCGCGCGCGGCGACAAAACCCAGGCGCTGGGTCTCGGCCGCCTCGGTCTGCAACTTGACCAGCTGCGCGGTCAGCCCGGCGATGGCGCTTTGCAGGGCGTTTTGGTTCTCCACCAATTGCCGCGTCTGTTCCACCGCAAAGCCGGAGATCACCCGGCCATTTTCCTCACTGGCGGCCGCCAGCGCCGCCCGGGTATCGCCGCCCAGCGCGCCCAGGCGTTCGCCCTGCCGCTCCTGCGCGGCCTGCAACAGGGCGAGGGTCGGGTCAGCCGGTGGCCTGCGCAGCAGCAGCAGCGCCAGCAGCAGGATAATGACGGCCAGCGCCGCCAGGATGAGGAGCGTATCGAGGCTCAATGCCGGAAATGCCGCATGCCGGTGAACACCATGGCGAGCCCCGCGGCATCGGCCGCCGCGATCACCTCGGCATCACGCATGGAGCCCCCGGGCTGGATCACCGCCGTGGCACCCGCAGCCGCCGCCGCCTCCAGCCCATCGGCGAAGGGGAAGAAGGCGTCCGAGGCGACTACACTGCCCACCGCCAGCGAGGTCTCAAGCCCTGCGGCGCGCGCTGCCTCGCCACTCTTCCAGGCGGCAATGCGCGACGAATCCACCCGGCTCATCTGTCCCGCGCCAATGCCCACCGTGGCGCCGTCCTTGGCATAGATGATGGCGTTGGATTTGACGTGTTTGGCCACGCGGAAGGCGAAGATCAGGTCGGCCAGTTCAGCGGGCGTAGGGGCGCGCTTTGTCACCACCTGCAGCACGGCCTCGTTCACCCGGCCGCTATCCCTGCCCTGTGCCAAAAACCCGCCGCCGACACTGCGAAACACCATCCCGGCCGAGGCCGGATCAGGCAGCCCGCCGGTCAGCAACAGGCGAAGGTTTTTCTTGCGGGCAAAGGCCTCGATCGCGTCATCATCCGCCTCGGGGGCGATCACCACCTCGGAGAAGATTGCGGCCATTTTTTCCGCCGCCGCCCGGTCCAGCCGGCGATTGACGGCAATGATGCCGCCAAAAGCCGAAACCGGGTCGCAGCGCAATGCCAGGTCCCAGGCCTCGCTCAGCGTCGCCCCCTGGGCCACGCCGCAGGGGTTGGCGTGCTTGACGATCACCACACTCGGCGCCTCGAACTCGGCCACGCATTCGAAGGCGGCGTCGGTGTCGTTGAGGTTGTTGAAGCTCAGCGCCTTGCCCTGCACCTGCCGCGCGGTGGCAATGCCAGGCCGCGCCGAGCCGTCGAGGTAGAAACCGGCCTGCTGATGCGGGTTCTCGCCATAGCGCAGGGTCTGGGCGAGGGTGCCGGCAAAGGCGAGGCGGGGGGGGAATTCCTGGCCGAGTTGGCCGGCGAACCAGGCGGCAATCGCCGCGTCATAGGCCGCGGTGCGGGCATAGGCGGCGGCGGCGAATTCACGCCGCATCACCGCCGTACTGCCGCCCGCTGCCATCACCCGGGCAAGCTGCGCGGGTTCGGTGATCACCACCACATCGGCGTGGTTTTTGGCTGCCGAGCGGATCATCGCCGGGCCGCCAATATCAATATTCTCGATGCAGGCGTCGAAATCCCCGCCGGCCTTCACCGTGGCCTCGAAGGGGTAGAGGTTCACCGCCACCAGATCGATCGGCGCGATGGCGTGTTCGGCCATTTGCGCCAGATGCGCGGCATCATCCCGCCGGCCCAGAATGCCGCCATGCACCTGCGGCACCAGGGTCTTCACCCGGCCATCGAGGATTTCGGGGAAGCCGGTATGCTCGCTCACATCCTTCACCGGCACGGAGGCCTCGCGCAGGGCCTTCGCGGTGCCGCCGGTGGAGAGGATCTCCGCGCCCTGCGCAGCCAGCCAGCGGCCGAATTCGACCAGGCCGGTCTTGTCGCTGACAGAGATCAGCGCGCGGCGGATGGGCAGGGTATCGGTCATGGCTGCAGCCTCACTATTCGAATGCATGGGCCTTCAACACCCGTTGGGGGGTAAGCTCAAGCCGCGCCTACGCCCCCCAGTCCAGCGTCACCGCCGCATCTTCTCGGCAATCTGCACCGCATTGAGTGCAGCGCCCTTCAGCAATTGGTCGCCGCACAGGAAAAAATCCAAACCGCAATCGCCAAAGACCGGATTGGCCCTGATCCGCCCGGCCTCGACATCATCCTGCCCGGTGGCGGTGATCGGCATGGGGTAGCGCTGCGCCGCCGGCTCATCCACCACCCGCACCCCCGCCGCGCGGGAGAGCACTTCGCGCGCGGCTTCGGCCGTCACCGGCCGCTCGGTCTCAATCGTCACCGCCTCGGCATGGACGCGGAAGGTGGGGATGCGCACCGCAGTGCAGGAGATGAGAAGATCGGGCATGCCCATGATCTTGCGGCTCTCCCAGGCGACCTTCATCTCCTCACGCGTGTAGCCATTGGGCTGGAAAGTATCGATTTGCGGAATGACGTTGAAGGCCAGCGGATGGGCGAAGACATCATGCTGCGCCGGCTGCCCTTCGACCAGCACGCGCCGCGTCTCGCGCTCCAGCTCGGCCATGCCCTCGGCACCCGCGCCGCTTGCGGCCTGATAGGTCGAGACGATGACGCGCTTCAGGCCAAAGGCCTGGCGCAGCGGCTCGAGTGCCACCACCAGAATCGCGGTGGTGCAATTGGGATTGGCGATCAGCCGATGCTGGCCGATGGCGGCGGCATTCACCTCGGGCACCACCAGCGGCACATCGGCCTCCAGCCGCAGCGCCGAGGAATTATCCACCACCGCCACGCCCTCGGCCGCCAGGGCGCGGGCATGGGCGCGGGCGAATTCGCCCGAGACCGCGAGCAGCGCCAGGTCAAGGTTTCGGGCGCCATCGGGGCTATAGGCCTCGATCGTCACATCGCCCCAAGGCGTGGATTGTTTGGTGCCGGCAGAGCGCGTGGAGGCGAAGAGCCGCAGCTCCTTCACCGGAAAATGCCGCTTGGCGAGCACCTCCACCAATTCCTTGCCGACCGCGCCCGTGGCACCGATCACGCCCACCCGCATAACACCACTCTCCCAAGTTCAAACGCCGCACCGTTAGCCGAATGCCAGCAAAGGGAAAATAGCGCCTGGTGGCCGAAAATGGGAAAAGCCGCGCGCAAAAACTTCGCTTCCTGCGGCACCGTGATGTGCTTTTATAGCGGCGGCGGAAGCGGAGATGGGCGTGGTGATGCGGCGATGGATGGGTCTGGTGGGGGGCGCTTGGCTGCTGCTGGCGGGCGCTGCGCATGCGCAATACCCGCAAAAACCCGGCTGGGGCGGCCAGCCAGCCCCTGGCACCTGCAGCCAGCAGGAGGCCATGCAGATCGAAACCGCCTTTCGTGAGGCAACCCAGATGGCCCGTTACGCCATCCGCGCGCTGGACGAAAACCCGAATCTGCCGGAATTCCGCCGCTGGTTCGGCGCGGCTCCGGTGGCGCCGGTGCGCCGCAACCTGGTCATCATCGCCGATTATCTGATGCGCCGGCGCCCGCCGCAAATCGCCTGCAACAGCCCCGCCATGTGCCCGCGCGGGCGTTTTGCCTATACGATGAGCGGCTCGGGCGCGATGGGGTTTTGTGAGCTCTTCTTCAGCGCCCGCGCCGATGGCTGGGACAGCCGGGCGGGCATCGTCATCCATGAGGTGAGCCACGCCGCCGCCCGCACCCGTGATGTGGCCTATTCCATCCGCGGTGCTGCGATCCTGGCCAAGGATGACCCGGCCTCGGCCGTGAACAACGCCGATAATTACGAATATTTCGTGGAAAGCCTGCGGCGCTGAGCTGCGGCGGGGCCCCGGTGGCGGATTTTTGCCCGCTCTGGAGTTGACGGCGGGGCTGCCGCTTCGGAGCATGGCCCGCCCCCTTCGGGGCCAATGCAACGGAGAACCTCCATGCCCACACGCCGCAGCCTGCTTATGGCCATGCCCGCCCTGCCTGCCCTGGCGCAGGGTTGGAGCCCCTCGGGCCCCATGCGTATCATCGTGCCCTTCCCCGCAGGCGGCACCACGGATTTGCTGGCCCGGCTCTATGCGCAGCGGCTGACGGAAGCGCTCGGGGTTTCGGTGGTGGTGGAAAATCGCGGCGGCGGCGGTGGCTCGATCGGCGCCGATGTGGTGGCCAAGGCCGCCCCGGATGGCCAGACGCTGCTGTTCCACAACCTCACCTTCAGCACCACGACGGCCGCGCTGGAATTCGCCGGCCGCGCGCCGCATTCCATCGAGCGCGACTTTGCCCCCCTCACGCTCGGCGCCAATGTGCCGATGATGCTGCTGGTGGGGGCGCAGGTGCCGGCGCAGAATCTGGGTGAGTTCATCGCCTGGGCGCGCGCGCAGAATCCGGCAGCCTTCTACGGCTCAACCGGGCCCGGCAGCACCATCAACCTCATGGCCGAGGTACTGAAGCGCGACGCCAATATCCGCATGGACCATGTGCCCTTCCGTGGCGCCGCCCCCCTGGTGCAAGAAATGCTGGCCGGGCGCATCGCCTTTGGCGGCGACCAGCTTTCCTCCTCGCTGGGGCATATTCGCGGCGGCACATTGCGGCCCATAGCAACGCTGGCCAGCAGCCGCGCCAGCGCCCTGCCCCAGGTTGGCACGGTGCGCGAGCAGGGTTTCGCCAATCTTGAGATGCTGGGCTGGAATGGCTTCTTCGCGCCCGCCCGCACCCCCGAGCCCATCCTGGCCCGGCTGCAGGCCGAGCTGGCGGCGGCGGCGCGCCACCCGGCGGTGGTCAGCCGGATCACCGAACTCGGCGCCGAGCCGGGCGGCAATAGCGCGGCCGAATTCACCGCCCAGGTGCATGGCCAGGTGGCAGCGATGCGCCCGCTGGTGCGGGAGCTGCGGATGACGGTGGAGTAAGCTCGGCGGTTCTCCGCCCTGCCCTTTGCGCTCCTGCGCATCAAGCGGCGGGCGGATTGTCCAGCAATGATCTCGCGGCGCGCTCACCCTCGGCCCAGGCGCCGCCGATGGTGCCGGCGAGGCCGCGATGCGTGGCCTCACCGGCGAAAAGCAGCGGCCCCAGCGGCTCGGCCAGCACCGCGCGGGCGCCGGCCGCGCCGGGCCGGGCCTGGCTATAGCTGCCGAGGAAGTGAGGGTTTTCGCCCCAATCCGTCACCAGCCCCTGGCCGAGATGCCCAGGCCCGAAAATAGTGGCGAATTCGGCGCGCAATTCCGCCTCGGTCTCGGCCGGCCCGGCCGCGCTCAACGCCCAGGCGCGCGCACCACCGACAAAGCCAAACAGGTGATCGGCGCCGAAGGGCCACATGATCCAACTGGCCGGGCGGGGATTCTCTGGCGTCACCCGCACGCGGATGCCGTGAAAGGGGCCAATGCCCAGCCTTTCGCTGCAACGAAAGCCGAATTTGGTCAAAAGTCCCATCGGCAGGTCATGCACCGCCTGGGCGTGGCGGGGCGGCAAGGCGGGGGTGAAGCGGATGCCCTCTGCGGCCAGCACCCCGGTGGAGACGGTCACAATCGCCGCCCGGGCGCGCAGCATGCCAAAGCCGCCCCGAGCCACCACGCCGGGGCCTGACCAATCCAGGCTCTCCACCGGGGCATTCAGCCGGATGGGCAGCGCCGCCGCGAGCCCGGCCAGAAGGGCGCCCACACCCTGGCGCGGCAGCAGATTGGGGCCCTCCAGGTCATTCTCTATCTGGTCATGCAGGGAGAGCAGTTCCACCTCGCGCGCCTGGATTTGCGCGCCCTGCCAGTGGCGGATGGTGGCATCCCAAAAGCCGCCCTGGGGCACCACCGAGGCGACCGGGCAGTCGGGCAGCGCGGCGGCTGCGTCCATCGCGGCGAAAAATGCATCCTCGGCCCGGGCATGGGCGGCGATTTCCTCTGGCATGGCCCAGCGGTCACCCATCCAGAAATGCCGCTCGCGCACCGTGTCATGGTCCAGCGCATCGGTGGCGAAGCGGGTGAGCGGGTTGGTATCGGCATCATGCAGCCAGGTGGCGCCATGGTCGAAGGGCGCGCCCAGGGTCAGGCAGGTTTTGGCGCGGCCGCCCAGGAGCGGCCCGGCCTCCAGCACCAGGCAGGTGAGCCCGCCGGCGAGAAGGGTGCGGGCGGCGCTGATGCCGGCGGCGCCAGCGCCGATGACCAGCACATCTGGATTGGTGAACGACATGGCCGCAAGATGGGGATTGATCAGGAGATTCGCCATGCAGCCACCCCCCGCCGAACCCGGCATGCACGAGCAGGAGGTGGATACCCCCGCCCTGCTGCTCGACCTCGATGCCTTCGAGGCCAATCTGGACGCCATGGCCGCCGCCCTGGCCCCCACCGGCACCAAGCTGCGCGCCCATACCAAGACCCACAAGTCGCCGGTGATCGCGCGGTTGCAGATGGAGCGCGGCGCGGTGGGCCAATGCGTGCAGAAAGTAGCCGAGGCCGAAGTGCTGGCCTGGGGCGGCATTCCGGATATTCTGGTCACCAATGAGGTGGTGGGCCCGCGCAAGCTGGCGCGGCTGGCGGCGCTGAACAGCATTTCCCGGGTTGGCATCTGCGCCGATGACCGAGGCCAGGTCGATGCCATCGCCGCGGCGGCTGCGGCCTGCGGCCGGCGCATCACCGTGCTGGTGGAAATCGATGTCGGCGGTGCGCGCTGCGGCGTGCAGCCAGGGCCGGATGCGGTGGCGCTGGCGCAATACATCGCCGCCAGCCCGCATCTCATCTTTGGCGGCATCCAGGCCTATCAGGGCAGCGCGCAGCATATCCGCGCGCCGGAAGCGCGGGCGGCGGCGATTGATAGCGCCATTGGCGATGTTCGGCGCACGGTGGAGCAGTTGCGCCAGCAGGGGCTTGCCTGCCCCATCGTGGGCGGTGCAGGCACCGGCACCTTCGCACAGGAGGCGGCAAGCGGCGTCTATACCGAGATTCAGGCCGGCTCCTACGCCTTCATGGATGCCGATTATGCCCGCAACCAGGGTGCGCCGCCGTTCCGGCAGTCGCTCTTCGTGCTGGCAACGGTGATGAGCACGGCGGTGCCGGGCGTGGCGGTGGTGGATGCCGGCCATAAGGCGATGCCGACCGATAGCGGCTATCCGCTGGTGCATGGCCGGCCGGGCCTGGAATATGTCGGTGCTTCGGACGAGCACGGCAAGATCTTGCTGGGCGATGGCGCGCGGCCGGACTGCGGCGAGAAGCTGCGCCTGGTGCCGGCGCATTGCGACCCGACAGTGGACCGCTACGACTGGTATGTGGGCGTGCGAAAGGGCCGGGTGGAGTGTCTCTGGCCGGTCGCCGCGCGGGGCGCGATGGCCTGAGGCTCAGGTCCGCGTCACCGGTCGCCCTGGCGCTGGCGTCAAGGGCCGCGGTTCCTGCGCAACAGCGGGCCGCGGCATGGGCCGCGCCGGCTGGGCGGGCCGGTTGGCTGCGGGGGTGGTGGCCTGCCGCTGCTGCTGCTGCTGCGCCGTGGCGGGCGGCCTTGTGCTGCTGGAGGTCAGCACCGTTGGCGGCTGCCGGGGCCCACGCACCAGAGGCTGCGCCACTGGCCGGACAGGGGGGGCGCTGGCCATGACCCGTGGCTGGGCCGCCATCCGCACCGCCGGGGCCCGGGGCTGGGCCTCGCGCGCCATGCTGCCGCGATTGGTCTGCATCACGTCATAGCTATTGGCGCGCCGCGCCACGCCGACGCGCTGGAAGCCATCATCCATCAATTCGGCCATGTGCCGGTCACGCTCAACCCAGGAACTGCCGCCCATCACCGCGCCGATCAAACGCACACCATCACGCCGGGCGGAGGTGACGATGTTGAAGCCGCTCCAGCGGGTATAGCCGGTCTTGATACCGTCCATGCCGTCATAGGCGCTGAGCATGTGGTTGTGATTGTGAATCTGGCGGTTGTTCCAGCGGAAGGCCGTTGTGCTGAAATAGGCGTATTGCCGCGGAAAATCGGCCTGCAGGCGGCTGCCGAGCAGGGCCATGTCGCGCGCAGTGGTCCGCTGCTCGGCGTCGGGCAGGCCGGAGGCGTTGCGGAAGGTGCTGCGCGTCATGCCCAGCGAGCGGGCGCGCTGGGTCATCATCTGGGCGAAACGCTCCTCGGTGCCGCCGAGATGCTCGGCGATTGCCGCGGCCACATCATTGGCCGACCGGGTAACGACGGCGAGGATCGCATCCTCGAGCGCCAGGGAGTAGCCTGCGGGCAGGCCCAGCTTGGAGGGCGGGCGGGTGGCGGCCTCGGCGCTCATCGTGATGCGGGCATCGGGCTGCACCCGGCCATCGCGCATCGCCTCGAAGAGCATGTACAGCGTCATCATCTTGGTCAGGCTGGCGGGGAAGCGGGGCTCATCGGCATTGGCCTGATGCAGCACCTGGCCACGGGAATCGAGCAGGATCGCGGCATAATTCGCCCTGTTCGTGATGTCGGCATGGGCGGGGATGGCCACGGCAAAAAACGCCAATGCCAAGCCCAGCCTGATCGCGCGAAATGTCATTCCAGCCCCCACAGCCTCACGGCCCGCACCCCCCAGCGCGGCCGATTTCATAGTGGTAGCGCCTTGGCTGCGCCGCTGTCCATGGCTTTGGGCATAACTGGCCAGGGAAATTTCAAGTGGTGGTTCAAGGGTTTGTCTCAGCCGGCTGCTTTGGCGTGGAAAGCTGCGATTCCGGCCCTTCACGGATTTTTGTGCACTGCACCATTTTACTTGCAATGGCCGGATGACTGGCCTATCTAGAGATCGTGCTGCATTGCAGCAAAGCGCATCTTTTCATCACCCTGGCCGGGGTCTCCGGCCGAAAACAGCCAGAGGCCCGGTCCGCCGGGGAAATCATATGCCCGCCAAGCCCAAGACCATTGCCGCCACCACCGATGTCACCCAGCTCGTCGCCGATGCCGCCGCCGCCAGCTCTGCCCAGGCGCAGAAGCTGATCGAGGACAGCACCGCCCAGGCACAAAAGCTGATCGAAGACGGCACCAGCCAGGCCCGCATCGTGCTCGAGAAGGGCATGGAGCAGGCGCAGAAGACCGCCGCCGACATGACCAAGGCCGCCGAGGAAGCCGCCGCTTTCAGCCGTGGCAATGTGGAGGCCTTCACCAAGGCCGCCCAGCTCTACTTCACCGGCGTGCAGGATCTCAGCCGTCAGGTCGTGGCCACCATGCAGGGCCTGTCCGACCACACGCTCGAAGGCGTGAAGGCGATGAGCTCCGCCCGCTCGCTTAAGGATGTGGCTGATCTGCAGGCCAGCTTGGCCCGCACCGCCTTCGAGAAGTCGATGGCCGATGCGACCAAGCTGCAGGAAGCGGCGATGAAGGTGGCCGAGGCCTCCTTCGCGCCGATCTCCGCGCGCGTGAGCGTGGCCGTGGAGAAGATGGCCCGCCCGATCGCGGCCTGAGGCCTGAAATCCGGGCGGCCATCGCGCCGCCCGGGCCAAAATTCCGGCCCGCCAAGGTCATCGCTGGGGATAATTGCCCTGCGTGACCCTGGCGGGCCTTTTTCTTTTCATCATTCTTTGCTGGCATAGCGAGATGCCCTTCCGTTCGGGGGCGCGCACCCGATATCCTTGCATCGGGCGCTCAGCGCATAATGCCGGTTCGGCGAGATGGTCAGACACATGGTACGGATGAACGACGACAAGGACAGCAATGGCGGCCCGGGCAACGGGGCGGGCGGCACTGGCACGACCGTTGTCACCAAGCCCCGGCCGAAGACCAAAAAGCCGGCGATGTACAAAGTCCTGATGCTGAACGACGATTACACACCGATGGAATTCGTTGTGCATGTCCTGGAACGGTTCTTTCAGAAAAACCGTGACGAAGCGACCAGGATCATGTTGCATGTCCATCGCAGGGGTGTGGGGGTATGCGGGTTGTTCACCTATGAGGTGGCCGAGACGAAGGTCACCCAGGTGATGGATCTGGCGCGCCAGAACCAGCACCCGCTGCAATGCACCATTGAGAAAGAGTAATTTACAATGTCGCTTGTCAAGATCGTGACGAACGGCGGGAGTATCACCATCTATCAGCGATCAGACGAAGGAGCGTTGCCGATGTTATCACGGAATTTGGAACAGACGCTCCACCGCGCGCTTGCCCTGGCGAATGACCGCCGCCACGAATACGCGACGCTGGAACACCTGCTCCTCGCCCTGGGCGAGGATGTGGACGCCACCACGGTGCTGCGCGCCTGTGGCGTGGATGTGGACAAGCTCAAGCGGGACCTCACAGAGTTTCTCGACAAGGACCTGGCCGGCCTGGTCACCGAGCGTGCGGGTGACCCCAAACCCACCGCCGGCTTCCAGCGCGTGGTGCAGCGCGCCGCCATCCATGTGCAAAGCTCGGGGCGTGATGAGGTGAGCGGCGCCAATGTGCTGGTGGCGCTGTTCTCTGAACGCGAATCCCATGCGGTGTATTTCCTGCAATTGCAGGATATGACGCGCCTCGATGCGGTGAATTTCATCAGCCACGGCATTGCCAAGGCGCCAGGGCGCAGCGCCTCGCGCAATGTGCAAGGTGCCCCCACCTCCAAGGCCGAAGCCAATGATGGCGAGCAGCCGGAGAAGGAGGAAAAGCCCCGTGGCGGCAAGAACAATCAGGACGCGCTGACCACCTATTGCGTCAACCTCAACAAGAAGGCGCAGGCCGGCAAGATCGACCCGCTGATCGGCCGCGACCATGAGATCGAGCGCACGATCCAGATCCTGTGCCGCCGCACCAAGAACAACCCGCTCTATGTCGGTGAACCCGGCGTGGGCAAGACCGCGATCGCCGAGGGCCTGGCCAAGCGCATTATCGAGGGCGATGTGCCCGAGGTGCTGGTCAAATGCACCATCTTCTCGCTCGATATGGGCAGCCTGCTGGCCGGCACCCGCTACCGCGGCGATTTCGAGGAGCGGCTGAAGGCCGTGGTTAACGAGCTGGAGAACCACCCCGGCGCCATCCTCTTCATCGATGAGATTCACACGGTGATCGGCGCGGGCGCGACCTCTGGCGGCGCCATGGATGCCTCCAACCTGCTCAAGCCGGCGCTGGCCCAGGGCACGATGCGCTGCATCGGCAGCACCACCTATAAGGAATACCGCCAGCATTTCGAGAAGGACCGCGCGCTGGTCCGCCGGTTCCAGAAAATCGACGTCAACGAGCCCAATGTCGAAGACGCGGTGAAGATCCTGCAAGGGCTGAAGACCAATTACGAGAAGCACCACAAGGTGCGCTACACGCCCGAGGCCATTCGCGCCGCAGTGGAGCTTTCGGCCAAATACATTCATGACCGCAAACTCCCCGATAAGGCAATCGACGTGATCGACGAGGCCGGTGCGAGCCGCATGCTGCTGCCTGAGAATAAGCGGCGGAAGACGGTGACCTTGAAGGATGTCGAGGAAGTCGTCGCCAAGATCGCGCGGATTCCGGCCAAGAGCGTCTCCTCGGACGATAAGGAAACCCTGCGCAACCTGGAGCGTGACCTGAAATCCATGGTCTTCGGCCAGGATAAGGCGATTGAGGCGCTCTCAGCCGCCATCAAGCTGGCGCGGGCCGGGCTGCGCGAGGCGGAAAAGCCGATTGGCAATTACCTCTTCTCCGGCCCCACCGGCGTGGGCAAGACCGAGGTGGCGAAGCAGCTTTCCAAGACGCTGGGCATCGAGTTGCTGCGCTTCGACATGTCGGAATACATGGAGCGGCACAGCGTCTCCCGCCTCATCGGCGCGCCGCCGGGCTATGTCGGCTTCGACCAGGGCGGATTGCTGACCGATGGCATCGACCAGCATCCGCATTGCGTGCTGCTGCTCGATGAGATCGAGAAGGCGCATCCCGACCTCTTTGCCATCCTTCTGCAGGTGATGGACCACGGCAAGCTGACCGATCACAACGGCAAGGCGGTCGATTTCCGCAACGTCATCCTGATCATGACGACCAATGCCGGCGCCTCCGACATGGCGAAGAACACCATCGGCTTCGAACGCACGACGCGGCAGGGCGAGGATGAGGATGCGATCAAACGCATGTTCACCCCGGAATTCCGCAACCGACTGGACGCGGTGATTCCCTTCGCCGGCCTAAGCCAGGAGATTGTGGCGCAGGTTGTCGAAAAATTCGTGATGCAGTTGGAGGCCCAACTGGCGGACCGCAACGTGACCATCGAGCTGTCCAGCGCCGCCAAGGAATGGCTGTCCGAACGTGGCTACGACCCGCTCTATGGTGCCCGGCCGCTGGCTCGCGTCATCCAGGAGCATGTGAAGAAGCCGCTGGCCGAGGAACTTCTCTTCGGCAAGCTGGCCAAGGGTGGCTCGGTCAAGGTGGGCTTTGCCGATGGCAAGCTGACCTTCGAGTTCTTCGAGGCCTCGGCCGGTGCCCTGCCCAAGCCGGAAAGCGATGGCGATGGCGAGGCGGAAAAGGCTCCGGAAGCGGCGGGCTGACGCCGCATTGCCGGCGGCGGCGTGCTGAGCCAGCATCGGGGTGAAACAAACCCCGATGCCGAGGCCCCGCCATGCATGAACTGAACATCCCCGAGATCGTCGCCGAAGTCACCGCGGCCTTTGAGCGCTATGATAATGGCCTGGCCGAGAATGACGTGGCGGTGCTCAATGACAGCTTCTGGGAGCACCCGCTGACACTGCGCTACGGCGTTGCTGAAAACCTGCGCAGCCATGCCGAGATTGCGGGCTTTCGCGCCGCCCGCACCCCGGCGCAGCACGCCGCCCGGGCGCGGGTGCTGGAGAATACCCGCATCACCACCTTCGGCCGCGATTTCGCGGTGGCGAATACGGAATACACCCTGGTCGCCAGCGGCAAAAAGGGCCGGCAGAGCCAGGCCTGGGTGCGCATGACGGAAGGTTGGAAAGTCGTCGCCGCCCATGTGAGCATGCTGGCCGAGGGCTGAGCCGCCCCCGGCCGCACGCCATTATGCCGCCACGGCCAGCCTATCCTGCCGGCAGGCCATCAGCGGCTGGATTTTCTCCGCATAGGCATCCATCCCGATGATGAAATCATCGAAGCACAGCATGATGCCGGCAACACCGGGCATCGCCGCCACCTCGTCGAGCAGCTTCGCACAGGTGGCATAGCTGCCCACGATGGTGCCCATGTTGAAGTTGATCGGTGAAGGGTTGCGCTGCACCGCGGCCGCCATGGAGGTGGCCTGGGTATTGGTGTCCTCGGCCGCCTTGCCCAGCAGGTGGTTGATAGCTGCGCGGTCAGCACCCTTTTCGTAGCTGTCCCATTTCGCCATGGCGGCCTCATCCGTCTCGGCCGAGATCACCATGTAGAGCATATAGGCACCAACCTGACGGCCGGTCTTTTCCGCGTGCTTCAGCACCAGGGCGGGCACTTCCGCGCATTGCTGCGGGTCATTCACACCTTCGCCCAGGCAGAAATTATAGTCGCAATAGGTGGCGCCGAACTCCATCCCCCGGTCGGACTGCCCGGCCGAGACGATGGGAATACGGGCGCTGGGGCCGGGGCTCAGCTTGCAGTGGTCCATCTGGAAATACTCACCCTTGAAATCGCTCTCGCCGGTTTCCCAGAGCTCTTTCAGGATGGTGACGTATTCCGTCGAGTAGTCGTAGCGCTTGCCGAAATGGGCGTCGCCCGGCCAGAGACCCATCTGGCTGTACTCGATCTTGTGCCAGCCGGAGACGAGGTTCACCCCGAAGCGGCCGCCCGAGATGTTGTCGATGGTCACCGCCATCCGCGCCACGATGGCGGGCGGGATGGTCAGCACGGCGGTGGAGGCGAAGAGACGGATCTTCGATGTCACCGCCGCCAGCCCGGCCATGAGGGTAAAGCTTTCCAGCCCATGGTCCCAGAACTCGGTCTTGCCGCCGAAACCATGCAGCTTGATCATGCTCAGCGCAAAATCCATGCCGCAGGCTTCGGCCTTTTGCACGACCTGCTTGTTGAGCTCGAAACTCGGCATGTATTGCGGCGCGTTCTCCGAAATCAGCCAGCCATTGTTGTTGATCGGGATAAAAACGCCGATATCCATGGCTTACGAGACCGAGATGTTGAACTGCCGGGCCACCGCGGTCCATTCAGTGATCTCTTTTTGGATCTGGGCCACAAAGGCGCCGCCGGTGAGCGGGGGGTTGCGCGGCATGGTCTGCAAATCCTCGAAGCGGGCGGCGAGTGTGGGCTGCTTCAGAATCTCCGGCACCAGCGCCGTCAGCCGCTCCACAATCGGCGCGGGAAGGTTTTTCGGCGCGGAGAGGCCCAGCCACTGCGCGGAGGTCAGGCGGCCAAAGCCCTGTTCGGCAAAAGTCGGCACATTGGGGAAGGCGGGCAGGCGGGCTGCGGTGGAGACGCCCAGGCAGCGCAGCGTGCCGTCGCGCATCATCGCCGTATTGGTGGTGATGGGGTCAACGAAGCTCTCGATGGCGCCGGCCATCAGGTCCTGCAGCGCAGGGGCCGAGCCGCGATAGGGCACATGGTCGAGATTGGGCGCGCGCGCCACATCCGACAGCATGGCGCCCAGCAGATGCGGAGCCGAGCCGATGCCCGAGGAGCCGAAGCGCACCGGCCGCGTGCGCGCCGCCGTCACATATTGCTCAAGCGTGCGATACGGGCTGTCAGCCTTCACCAGCAGCACATTCGGCGCCTCGACCAGCTGCACCATATAGGTGAAGTCGGTGATCGGGTCGAAGGGCAGGGTGGGCAGGGTCGCGGTGGAGAAGACATGCACCGAGGCATGGCTGACCAGAAGGGTATAGCCATCGGCCGGAGCCTTGGCGACGAAATCGGTGCCGATCACCCCGCCAGCGCCGGCGCGGTTTTCCACCAGCACGGTCTGGCCCAGCGCCTGGCTCAGTGAAGGCGCCATGAGGCGGGCGATGGTATCCACCAGGCCCCCTGGGGGAAACTGGGCAATCAGGCGGATGGAGCCTCGGCTCGGCCAGGCGCCGGATTGCGCCAAGGCGGGGCTGGCAAGGCCGGTGGCGGCGGTGGCGGCAAGAAATTGGCGGCGGTTCATCGGTGCATTCCCGTATCGCTATCGGGAATGTCTTTTGCCCATTTTAAAGGCAAAAGACGCCCAGGCCCTCCTGGAACTCCCGCAATGGTTAAACGGTCAGCAATTTTCGTGCCACAACCATGGCCTTATGGCGGATTGGCCGAAAGCCCGGCCGCATTGATCACCACACGGGGCAAGGCACAAAGATTAACCGGCCCCAGCTCCACAGCCCGGCCATCGGCAAAGACCACGCGAAGCTGCGTGGCCACCGGATTGACGGCGAAGAAGCTGCGCTGCCCGCCGCTGGGCATGGTGCCCGGCTCCAGCAAATCCTGCTGGCTACCGGCATAGAGCTGCTCCACCTCGCGGCCGCTCTGATTGCTCAGGGTGAAAGCCCCCGCACAGCTACGCTCCTGCCCTGGCCCGGCGCAGGCCGCGAGCAACAGCGGCGGCAGCAGCCACAAGCCGCGCATCAGGCTGGGTCCACCGGGGTATGCGGCGTGCCCGCAGCCTCGATTGCCGCACCGGCGGCAAATAGCAGATCCTCACGGAAGCGGCCGGCCAGCAGCTGTACGCCCACCGGGGTGCGGCTCACCATGCCGGTGGAGACGGTCAGCCCCGGCAGGCCCATCAGCGGCAGGCCCACCTGGGTCAATTGCGCTTCCAGCACGGCTTGGAATGCCTCAAAACTCTGCACATCCTGCTGGTCGGCGAAGGGCAGCTCACCGGAAACCGGGCAGATCACCACCGGGTATTTCTCGAAGAACATCATCCATTGCCGGAGGAAGCCGGCGCGCGCGGTCAGCGCATCCTGGAAGCCGTGGAAATCGGCCGGCTGCGTCAGCCGCTGCATATAGTCATAGATGGCGAGGGAGGCCGGCTCGCCCTCACGCTGGGCCATGGCCAGGCCGCCGCGTGGCAGGCTGGTCAGCCAAAGCTGGGATTGCAGCCGGGCGGGCTCACGCAGCGGCGGCAGGGCATCCACCTCCACCACGGTATACCCGGCATCCTGCAGGCGTCGGGCGGCGCCGCGCAGCGCGGCCTCCACCTCAGGCGCCACCTTCATGCCCTCGGGGCGGATGCAGAGCGCGGCGCGCTTGGGCGCCGGTGGGCCGGTCATCGGCACCGGTGTGTACCAGGGGTCGCGCATATCAGGGGCGCTCATCGCCTCCAGCGAGAGGCGCAGATCGGCAATGCTGCGCGCCAGCGGGCCGCTCACCGCCATCAACTGGGCGCCGATATCGCGCTCGGGCAGCGAGGCATTCCAGGCCGGCACCCGGCCCAGCGTGGGGCGGATGCCGTGAATGCCACACGCATAGGCAGGGTAGCGGACCGAGCCGCCAATATCCGTGCCATGGCCCAGCGCGCCAATGCCCGCCGCCACCGCCGCCCCCGCACCGCCCGAGGAGCCGCCAGGCGTGATGGCGGGGTTCCAGGGATTCTTGGTTGCGCCATGCAGATTGTTGGAGGTGAACCAGCGCAGCGAAAAGGCCGGGGTATTGGTCCGGCCGATGATGATGGCACCCGCCTTCTTCAGATTGGCGATGACCGGATTATCGGCCTCCGCCTTGTGGTCCTTCTGGATGGAGAGGCCATTGGTGGTCTCATGCCCAGCCTGGTCGACATTGACCTTCACGGTGATGGGCACGCCGGCCAAGATGCCGGGCGTCTCGCCGCGGGCGATGGCGGCGTCCACGGCATCGGCGGCGGCGCGCGCCTCATCATGCAGCGGCTTGACCACCGCATTGATGGCAGGGTTGACCGCATCCATCCGGGCCAGCGCGGCCTCGGTCGCCTCACGGGCGGAGAGGGTCCTGGCCGCGACGCGGGCGACGATCTCGGTGGCGGAGAGAGCGTAGAGCTGGGGCAAGGGCGGGGTCCTTCAGGCTGCGGAGACAGGTTAGGACAGCCCGCGGCGGCGCGCTATTCGCCCCCCGCCATGGTGTTGCGCAGGGTGCCGATGCCATCGATCGTCACCTCCACCACCATGCCCGGCCGCATGGGCAGCGCGCCGAGCGAGGTGCCGCAGGCGATCACATCCCCTGGCGCCAGCGCCACCTCTGCGCCGATCATTTCCACGATCCGCGCGGGCGGAAAAATCATGTCGGCCAGCGGGTAATCCTGCCGCACCCGCCCATTCAGCGCGACCTTCACCCGGGCAGTGGCGAGGTCGATATCGGTTACGATGCAAGGCCCCATCGGGCCAAAACTGCCGAAGGATTTCGCCCGCGCCCATTGTGGGAAGGATGGGTCGGCGTTGAGCACATCAAGGGCAGTCACATCATTGACGATGGTATAGCCGAAGATGCTGTTGTTGCGGCCGATGACAATGCCCAGCTCGCCCTCATAGAGGATTTTGCCAGTATAGCCCGGCGGCGGGGTGATGGTGGCGTCAGGGCCGATGATGCTGCTGGGCGATTTCAGAAAATAGAGCGGGAATTCCGGAATGCCATTGCCCTGCTTTTCTGCCAACGCATGGAAATTATTCCACAGCCCAATGAAATTCCTCGGCCGCAACGGCCCCGCCGGGGTGATGGCACCCAGCGGGAGCGCCGGCCCATCAGGCGTGGGGCCGGCGAAGAAATCCCCTCTATGCGGCTGCACCATCTCACCTTCGACACTGCCGAAGCGGATGGCGCCATCGTCAAACCAGACAACCCATTTCACGGCAGGGCCAGCACGTTCTTCGAGATGATGTTGCGCTGAATCTCGTTGGTGCCGCCATAGATGGTCGCCGGCCGGGCCTGGATATATTGCCCGGCGGGGTTGAGGTTGCGGTTGCCCTCCATCGGCTCCATCAGGCCAGCGGATTCGCCCGCCACCTCCAGCATCGTCTCGGTGATGCGCTGGAAGAGTTCGGACTGGATGATCTTGAGCTGGCTGACATCAGCGCCCAGCGGCTGGCCGCGCTTGAGCACCTCAACATAGCGGCTGTAGAGCGCCTTGAGGTCCTCCAGATCACAGCGGTGCCGGGCATAGGTGGCGGCGAAGGTGGGGTCCTCCCACACCCCCATCCGCTCGGCCAATTGCTTCAGCCGGGTCAGCGCATAGGCGGATTGGCGGGGGGAGCCGAGATAGATGCGCTCAAAGGAGAGCAGCGCCTTGGCCATATCCCAGCCCTTATTGAGCTGGCCCACCAGATTGGCGCGCGGCACCCGGACATTGTCGAAAAACACCTCGCAGAATTCATCATGCATTTCGAGGTTGATGATCGGCCGCACGGTGATGCCCGGCGTGTTCATATCCACCAGCAGGAAGGAAATGCCCTCCTGCTTCTTCGCCGTGGCATCGGTACGCACCAGCAGGAAAATCCAGTTCGCATCCTGCGCCAGCGTGGTCCAGATTTTCTGGCCATTGACCACGTAATCATCGCCATCGAGCACCGCCGAGGTGCGCAGCGAGGCCAGGTCAGAGCCCGAATTCGGCTCGGAATAGCCCTGGCACCAAATATGCTCGCCGCTCAGGATTTTCGGTAGGAAATCAGCTTTTTGGGCGTCTGTGCCGTATTTGATGACCAACGGCCCCAGCATGATGATGCCGTGATCATTGCAGCGGGCGCAGCCGTGACGCTCCAGCTCTTCGGTGAAAATGATCTGCTTGGCCGGGCCGAGGCCGAGGCCACCAAACTCCCTCGGCCAGCCCGGGCAGAGCCAGCCCTTCTCGGCCAGCTTGAAATACCAGGGGCGGTTCTCCTCCCAATGCAGCCGCTTGGGGGGGTTTCGCAGCTCGGCCGGATAGGCGCTTTCAATCCAGCGGCGGACGACGCTGCGAAAGGTCTCGTCATCCAAAAGGTCCAGATTCTCAGGCTCAACGCCGACAATCGCGTTCATGTCACAGCCCCTTGAAGACGGGTTGGCGCTTGCCGAGGAAGGCGGCGCGGCCCTCGTGGAAATCCTGGGTGGTGAAGAGCGAGGCCTGGAAATGTCGCTCGGTCTCCAGCGCCTCATGTAGGCCGGTGGCCAGCATCTGCCGGGTCAGCGCCATGGCGGCGGGGGCCTGTTTGGCCAGGAAATGCGCCCGCTCCAGCGCCACGGCCAGGGCCTGGCCCTCTGGCACCACCTCATCCACCAAATTCATCGCTGCGGCTTCGGCAGCGGTGTATTGCTTGTGGTAGAGCAGGATCTGACGCGCTTTGGCCGGCCCCACCCGATGCGGCAGGGTATGCGGCAGGCCCAGATCCGCCATCAGGCCGATCTTGCCGAAACCAGCACCCAGCTTGGCGGTTTCCGCCGCCACAATGGTATCGGCGATGCAGGCCATGGAAAGCCCCGCACCCACGCAAAACCCTTCCACCGCCGCCACGATGGGCAGGTTGCCGAAGGCCATGAGGTTGATCAGCCGATGGGTGCGGCGCATGCGCTCGCGCCCATCATAGGGGCCCTTCACATCCATGCCGGAAATATCGCCGCCCGAGCAGAAATGCCCGCCCGCCCCGGTCAACACCACCGCGCGGGTGCCATCATCCGAGGCAGCCTCCAGCGCATCTTCCAACTGCTTGCGCAGCGGCATGGCCAGCGCATTGCGCCGCGCCGGGTAATCCATGGTCAGCACCAACACATCGCCCTGGCGCTCGGCCAGACAGCGCATAACCGGAATATCCATCACGCATCCTCCGTTTCGGGGCTGAGCGCCATGAAGCGGGCGCGGTGCAGTGCGGCGCCGCCAAACATCGGCGCCAGCACCATGGCCTTACGCAGATAAAGGCCCACATCATACTGATCAGTATAGCCAATGCCGCCGGAAAGCTGGACGCAGGCCTGCCCCACCAGCATCGCTGCCTCAGAGGCGCGGGCCTTGGCCCGGCTGACCAGCGCCGCCGCCTCATCACCCGCCACGCCGGCATCGAGCGCCGCGGCCGCCTGTTCGACTGCCGCCCGGGTGAGGGCGATATGCATCTTGGTATCCGCCGCCTTGTGCTGCAGCGCCTGGAAGGTGCCGATGATCTTGCCGAATTGCTGGCGGGTTTGCAGGTAGTCCAGCGTCATGGCGAAGCCGGCCTCCATGCCGCCCAGCAGATAGGCGGCGGTGGCCAGCGCCGCGCGGTCCAGCGCGGGTGCCAGCGCCGCCTGACCCACAGGGGTGCCGGCAGGCGCACGCAGCGTGGTCAGGTGGCCGCCATCATGGGTGGCCTCATGGGTCACTTCGCAGGCCGAGGCCTCCACGAGTTGCAACCCATCGCCCACGGGCATGAGGAAATGCGTGGCCCCTGCCCCCATGGCGATGAAGCGCCTTGTCGCATCGGCCGCGATGCAGGGCGAGAGCGTATTGGCACGGTCCTGCCAGGCGGTGAGCACCACCGCCTCGCCGGCCAGGAGCTTGGCCAGCACCGCCGTCTCGCCCGCCTCAGCCAGCAGGGCGGCGGAAAGGGCGGCATTGATCAGCGGCTCGGGCGCCAAAGCGCGGCCCAGCTCCTCGCTCAGCGCGCACATTTCGGCCTGGCCCAGGCCTGAGCCGCCAGCGGCTTCAGGCACCGCCAGGCCAATCCAACCCAGCTCACCCATCTGCCGCCAGGTCTCGGCGGAAAAACCCGGCATGGTGAAGCGCAGCGCCCGGGCGCGGGCCGCGCCGTCGGCGATGCCGGCCGCACTGTCGCGGACCATGCGGATGCTCTCGGCATGATCCTCGGAAAAGGGCGCGATGCCCGCGGCGCTGCTCACGACGGGCGGTGCAGCTTGGCCGCGCTCTTCGACTGTGCCTCCTCGAAGGTCACGCCCGGGGCCAGATCGAGCACCACGAAGCCCAGGCCGCGCTGCACCTCGAAAACGCCGAGATTGGTATAGATGCGGTTCACCGTGCCCAGCGCGGTCAGCGGATAACCGCAGGCCTCAACCAGCTTGGGCCGGCCATCCTTGGTGGTGTGGTCCATCAGCACCCAAAGGCGCTTGGCGCCAGCGCCCAGATCCATGGCGCCACCCACGGCGGGGGCGGTGTCATTCTCGCTGGTGGCCCAATTGGCCAGGTCGCCATTCTCGGCAACCTCGAAACCACCCAGCACGCAAAGGTCTATATGCCCGCCGCGAATCATCGCGAAGCTATCGGCATGGTGGCAATAGGAGCCGCCGGGCCGCAGCGTGATCAGCCCCTTGCCCGCATTGATCAGCCAGGGGTTTTCATGGCCGGGCGCGGGGGCCGGGCCAATGCCCAGCACGCCATTCTCGGACTGGAAGATCACCTCACGCTCCAACGGCACCTTATTGGAGATATTGGTGGGCATGCCAACGCCGAGATTGACCACCCAGCCTTCGGGGATGTCATCGGCGGCGCGCGCGGCCATCTGGTCACGGTTGAAGGGCATGGGAAATCCTCCTGGTTCTTGGGCGAAATCTAATCGGGTTTGGAAGCCTCTGTCATCAGCCTAGCGCGGCCTAGGTGACAATGGGGGAATGAATTCCCCCATACCCCCTTCTTTTTCTTTTGGATTATTGGCGGCGGCTGAACAGCCAGCGCCAATCAGATAAAAATAAAAGAAAGGGGTCTGGGGAAATTCATTTCCCCAGCGCTTCCCCTAGGTCCAAGGCGAACCCCGGTCAAAATGCACAACACGCTGCACGAAAATCCCCGGCGTATGCACCTTCTCCGGGTCAATCTCGCCGAGGTCGCGCAGATGCGCCACCTGGGCGATGGTCATTTCCGCCGCCATGGCCATCACCGGATTGAAATTCCGGCCGCTATCCCGATAGGCAAGGTTGCCCCAGCGGTCGCCCTCCCAGGCCTCCACCAGCGCCACATCGCCCTTCAGCGCGTGCTCCATGACATACATCTTGCCATTGAACTCCCGCTCCTCCTTGCCGCGGGCCAGCAGCGTGCCGTGGCTGGTGGCGGTGTAGAAGGCGGGCACGCCAGCGCCGGCGGCGCGCATGCGCTCGGCCATGGTGCCCTGGGGCACGATCTCCAGTTCAAGCTTGCCCTGCTTGTAGAGGTCCTCGAAAACGACCGAGCCCTCGCTGCGGGGGAAGGAGCAGATGATTTTCCGCACCCGGCCCAATTCCATCAGCCGCGCCAGCCCCGCCCGGCCGGTGCCGGCATTGTTGCACACGCAGGTCAGGTCCGTGGCACCCTGCTCGATCAGCGCCTCGATCAGCGCGTCGGGTTGGCCCACCTTGCCGAAACCACCGATCAGCACGGTGGAGCCGTCCTTCACGCCGGCCAGGGCGTCGGCCATGGATTGCACGATCTTGTTGATCATTGGGTCAGGCGTTCCTCGAAATCTTCTGGGTACAAGGTGCTACGCGCGGGCCGCGGCGGCAAGACGGGCTCAGCGCGGGCGAGTGAGTTCCGGCAGCACCAGCTTGCGCACCGCCTCCTCACCTGCGGCGGCGATGCGCTCGGCGCCAATGGCGGCTTCGGGGTCATCGCTGTTGCGCCAGGCCTTGTATTCATCCTGATAGGCTAGGCCCATGCCCTCGGCCAGCAGATGCACCCAATTCACCACGCGAATGCCATGGGTTCGCTCCAGCCCGACCAGCTCGCGATGGCAGGAATGGAAGATGGTGACGAGGGTATCAGCCGCCGTTGCCGCCATCGCCGCCAGCATATTGGCCTTGGCATCGGCCAGCGCGCCGGGGATGCTGGCCAGGCCGAAACACATATAGCTCGGCGCGCGATAGGGGTGCTCCAGCACCGCCACGCCCGGGATCAGGCGCAGCAGGCCGGGCACCGCCTCATTCACCCCGGTGCGGTTGCCGATATGCATATCGATCAGCACGCGGCCTGCCACGGTCTGGGTCAGCAAAGGCGCCAACGCCTCGCGCCGCTGCCACAGCGCCTGGGCCAGATGCGCGCTTTCCGCCTGCTTACCCTGGGTGGCGCCCATGAAGTCATCAAGATTCATATGGCAGGTCGGGCACCAGGTGATGACCTGGCTGGCGCCGCTCTGGTTGAAGCGCTGCATAGTGCGGTTGGCCATGCCCTCGGCGATGCGCGGGCTGCTTTCCTTCGGGCTGCCGCAGCAGGCGGAGGGCCCGCCGGTTGGTGCCGCAGCCACCCCCACCGCCGCCAGCATATGGGTACCCAGGCGGATGATCTCCGCATGGCGGGTCATGTTGCAGCCGTACCAGAACAGGGCGTCGGTCATAGCCACTCCTTTTGTTCGGTCTCGGAAAAGCCCAGCCGGGCAAAGGCTTTTGCCCGTGACATGGCGTCTCTCGCATCGCGCTGCGGGAGGGTGCCGTTTTCCTGCGCGGTGAATTTCGCCAGCCGCAGCAGCAGCATGGGGTCCACCGCCTCCGGGCAGGCGGGAATGCAGAGCGCGCTGCGGGTGCAGGCCGCGACCCAGCCGCGGGCGGCGGCATCACCCTCACCACCCTGCAATATCGCCAGCACCCCGCGCACCGTGGCAGAGGCCGAGGCACCCTGCGCGGCCGGCACATAGGCGACCATCGGGCAGGCCTCGAAACAGGCGCCGCAGGCGGTGCAGACCGCCAGCATGCGGACGGATTCGGCTTCCCGCAGCGCCGCCCAATCCGCGTGGCGCGGCTCTACCACCCGTTCACCCGGTCCCACACCGCGATCACCTCGCGCCCACCATCCACCAGGTGGTAGCAGGGATGCGCCGCCGCGGTCATGCAAGTGTGGTTGGGCGCTACCCGCACCTTGGCGCCAATCGGCAGGTTGGGCGCGGGCGAGACCTCGCCATGTTCCTGATGCGTGCGGGTCAAAATGGCCTGGCCAAAGCTGGGCGTACCATCGAGATCGAGCATCAGGCCAAAGCCGTAATCCACCGGGGCGGCGGCGGTGGAGCGGTCCTTGCTCATCGCCAGCCCACCAGCATCCAGCAAAACCGCGCCGCGCGCCGGCTTGCGGCCAATCACGCTGGCCAGCACCGTCATGGCGATATCATCCAGCCCATGGGTGCCAAGCTGCGCCTGGAACAGGTCACCAAACATATAGACGCCCGCGCGCACCTCGGTGATGCCGGCCAGCGACTGCGCATAAAGCGCGGTGGGCGAGGAGCCGAGGGAGACGATATCCACCGCAATCCCGGCATCACGCAGCGCCTGGGCGGCATGGGCGGCGCCGCCGCGCTCCTGCTCGGCGATGCGGCGCATATCCTCCTCCGACCGGCCGGCATAGGAATGGCCGGCATGGGTGAAAATCCCCGCCAGCCTGGGTCCGAGGATGCGCGCCAGGGCCAGCGCCTCATCGGGCGGCACGCCGCCACGGCCCTCGCCGACATCGATCTCCACCAGGGCGCGGATATCGCCCGGATGCGCGGCAATGGCGGCCGCGGCATCAGCATCATCGGTGATCACCTTCAGCCCAAGCGCCGCCGCCTGATCCAGCTTTTGCGGCGTCATGCCCACGGCGTAGATCTGGTCCCGCCAGCCGCCATCGAAGAAATACTGTGCTTCGGCGAGCGTCGAGACGGTGATGGGGCCAAAGCCGGGCGCGGCCAATTCGGCAACCTTCAGGCTCTTGGCGGTTTTCATATGCGGCCGCAGCACCACGCCGGGGTGGCGCGTGATCGCCGCCTGCATATGCGCAAGATTACGCTTGAGAATGCCCAGATCGAGCACCAGGCAGGGGGTGGGCAGGTCATCAAGGGTCATGGCCAGAAGGCCTCCGCATCAAGGGGTAGCATGGGGCGAGGAATATGCTTCCAGTCGAAGCGCTGGAAGATGGGCGAGGTCAGGCCCGGCCCATCCACCTCCACCACCCGCTCATGCGGGAAGAACTCGTCAAACCCGGCGCGGAAATGCCCGCGCGACTTCACCACCACCGCGCGCATCGCCGTGAGATCAATGCCCAGATGCTCGAAAAATGCCGGGTCGGCGCATTGCGCCCGATTGCTGATCACCACAACGGCGATGCCGCCAATCTGCAACCAGGCCGTGGCGCCCAAATTCATCGCCACCCCGCCATAAAGCCCGCGCCGGCCGGTGACCTGCCCATCGGAAAGCGCCCGCACCACCGCCTCGGCCACAAAAGGCTTGCTGAAGGCATCACCCCCGCCACGGTTAAAGCGGGCGGTAAAGGTCGCACCCACGCCCAGCCCATGCGCCTCGGCGGCCAATTCGGCATCGATGATGCAGCCAAAGGCAGCGGCCTGAACCCCCGCCGCGTGGAAGGCCCGCAGGATTTCCATCGTATTGCCCGAACCGCCACCGCCCGGATTATCCGCCACATCGGCAAAGGCCAGCGGCAGCGGGCTCGCCGCCAGCCCGGCCAGCGCATCGGCAATGCTGGTCAGCCTGGCCACGAAACGCTCCCGCCTCTCCCAGCAGGCCTGGGCCAATTCATCGGCCAGGGTATCGGCGGCCTGCTGCTCGGTGCCCGTCACCACAATGGTCATGCCGTTGAACGGCGTATCGCCATAGGCGAAGCCGCCCATCACCGAGACATTGGCAATGCTGGGCGTCTCCGCCGCGCGGGCCTGGCCCAGATTGATCACCTCGGCATAGGGCCCCTGGGCGGTGAGCATGGAAACAGTCGGTGCCATGATCGGCAGGCGACGATGGGCTCGGATGAAACGCTCGCCCGCCAGCATGCGCAGCATGAGTTGGGCGGCCTCCGCCCCGCGCGGCCGCATATCGACATGCGGGTTGGTGCGGTAGCCCACAAAGGCATCATTCAGCGCGACATTCTCGGCCGAGATATTGCCATGCAGATCATAGCCGCAAATGAACGGCACATCGCCCAGAATTTCCCGCACCAGGGCCTGCAAGGCGGCTTCGGGGTCGGATAATCCGGTGGTCAGCCCGGCGCCATGCAGCACGGCATAAACCCCGTCACAGGCGCCGCGCAGCGCCTCCAGCCCGGCGCGCCATTCGGCCATGAAGCCATCAAAAACGGTTTGGTCCACCGGGCCATTCGGCTCGGCCATGGCCAGCATGATCGGGCAGGGCGTCCAGGGCCCGGCCGCATCCATGGTGGTGACGAAGCCCGGCATTTCGCCCAGGGCCGAGGGTGAGGCGGCGCGGGCATCGGTCACGATATCGGCCCCGCGCAGCAGGCAGCGTGTCTCGAAATCGCGCAGCAGCGCCACCGGCGCCCAGCGGTTGCACTCAATGGAAAAGCCCAGCAGGGCAATGCGCGCGTTCAAATCGAAACCCCCAGAAATTCGGCGTAGCGTGGCGTGGCCTTGAGGCCCGTGCCGGTCAATACCACCACCGTGGCCTCACGCGCCGCGATGCTGCCCGCCGCCAAAAGCCGTGAAAACGCCGCCGCCGCTTGGGCGCAGGTCGGCTCCACATAAATGCCGCGCCTGGCCAGCATCAGCGAGGCCTCGGCAATCTCGGCCTCGTCCAGCAGCACGGCACCGCCGCCACTCTCCCGCATCGCCGCGATGCATTCGGCGGCCCGCAGAGGTTGGGCGATGGCCGTGCCTTCGGCGATGGTGGGCTGCGCCAATTGCGCCGGCAGGCCCAACGCGGCACGGGCGATAGGCCCGCAATTGGCCGGCTGAGCGGCGAAAATCTTCGGCATACGGGTGATCTGCCCAGCCCGCAGCAATTCCGAAAAGCCGATATACAGGCCAAGCACATTCGAGCCTGCGCCGCAGGGCACGATCACATTGTCCGGCAGCCCATCCTCCCACAGCTCATAGGCCAGGGTCTTGGTGCCATGCAGGAAGAAGGGGTGCCAATTGTGGCTGGCATAAAAGCGATTGGCGGCATCGCGCTCGGCGGCATCGGCGCAATCCTGCCTGCTGCCGGGCACGAGTTCGATGGTTGCCCCCGCGGCGCGGGATTGCACGGTCTTGGCCGGGCTGGTGCTGGCCGGCACCATGATCTTGGCCTGCATCCCGCCCGCCGCCGCATAGGCCGAGACCGCAGCACCGCCATTGCCCGAGGAATCCTCCAGCACATCCATCACCCCCTGGTCGCGCAGCAGCGATAGCATGACCGAGGCCCCACGGTCCTTGAACGAACCGGTGGGCATGAACCATTCGCATTTCAGCAGCGCGGTGCCGCCGCCCATGGCCATCTCAACGATGGGCGTGCAGCCCTCGCCCATCGAAATCGGCGCTTTCGGCAGGAAGGGAAAGGCCTTGGCATAGCGCCATATGCTGCGCTTGCCGCGGTCGATCTCATCGCGGCTCATGCCCGGCAGCGGCGTCAGCAGCAGGGGTTGCTTGGCATCGCCGCACCAGCGCGGCAGGTCGAGTGGCCAAGTCTGGCCGGATTTGGGGTCGAGATACATGGGCCACAGGGTTGCGCGGTGCCGCAGCCGCTGCAAGCCTGCCCGGCATGGACACCGAACTTCTCGAACTCACCCAGGCCCTGGTGCGCATCGACAGCCGCAGCAACCTCTCCAATATCCCCGTCGCCGAGCGGATCGAGGCGGAACTGGCCGGCTTCGAGATCGAGCGTATCGACTATACCGATGCCGCCGGGGTGACCAAACGCGCCTTGGTCGCCCATCGCGGCCCGGCCGGGGGTTTTGGGCTTTCCGGCCATATGGACACGGTGCCAGCCACCGGCTGGGAGAGCGACCCTTGGTCCGGCCGCTTCGAGGATGGCATCATCCATGGCCTGGGCAGCCAGGACATGAAGGGCGCGGTTGCCGCCTGCATCCTGGCCGCACGGCGCGCGCCCAAAAACATCGGCGCCACCCTGCTGCTCACCGCCGATGAGGAAACCACCAAGGCCGGCGCCCAGGCCATTGCCGCGCGCAGCGAACTCGCCCGGGCGCAAAACCTGCGCGGTATCTTCGTGGCCGAACCCACGAGCCTCATCCCGGTGCGCGGCCACCGCGTGCATATCCAATTCAAGGCAGAAGCCACGGGGGTGCAGGCGCATTCCTCCACCGGCCAGGGCAGCAATGCGAATTGGGCGATGATCCCCTTCCTGGCCGAGATGAAGGCGGTTTTCGAACGCCTGCGCAGCGACCCCGCCCTGCAGGACACGAATTACGACCCGCCCTTCAGCGATTTCAACCTGGTGCTCGACAATCACGGCACCGCCAACAACGTCACCGTCGCGCTCGCCACCGCGCATATCAAATTCCGCTACAGCCGCGGCGTGGACCCGCAGCCCATCCTGGACGCAGTGCGCGGCGCCGCCCGCCGCGCCGGGCTGAACCTGACCGAGGCGCGCGAGGGTGCGCCGCCCGAATTGGCCCTCGACCACCCGCTGGTCGCCCTCGCCGTGCGCCACACCAACCAGCCGGCAACCACAGCCCCCTACGGCACGGATGCCAGCGAATTGCAGGGCCTGGCACCATGCGTCGTGCTCGGCCCGGGCAGCATCGCCACCGCCCATACGCCGCATGAATGCGTGGCACTGGCCGATCTGGAAGCGGCGTGCGAGCTGTTCGGCAGAATAATCGCCGCTGAATAGGGAAACGCCCATGACCGACTTCACCTCGCTGGATCCGCTGATCCGGCCGCGCTCCATTGCCATCATCGGCGCCTCGGATGACCGCACGCGCATCGGCGGGCGGCCCATCGCTTATATGCAGAACCAGAATTTCCAGGGCACCATTTACCCGGTGAATCCCAAGCGCGATGTGATCCAGGGCATTCCCGCCTTCGCCGATATCGCATCCCTTCCAGCAACCCCGGATGTCGGGCTCATCGCCGTGGCCGGTGACGCCGCGATAGCGGCGGTGGAGGCGCTGGGCCAGCGCGGCTGCAAGGGCATCATCATGTTCACCGCCGGCTTTGCCGAGATGGACGAGGCCGGCGCCGCCAAGCAGGAAGAACTGGTCAAGATCGTGCGCCGCTATGGCATGCGCATGCTCGGCCCCAATTGCCTGGGCCTGTTCAACGCCGCCATCGGCTTCTACCCCATCTTCTCTTCAAGCTTCGAGACCGGCTGGCCGCTCGCCGGGCGGATCGGCATCGCCTCGCAATCGGGCGCCTATGGCACCCATGTCTATTCCGTGGCGCGCAACCGCTTCCTTGGCACGCCGGTTTGCGTCACCACCGGCAATGAGGCCGATGTCTCGCTGGGCGATGTGCTGGGCTGGATGGCCGGCGCGCCAGAGGTGGATGTGATCTGCGCCTATGCCGAGGGCATTCGCGAAAGCGAGAAATTCCTCGCCGCCCTCGACCTCGCGCGCCGCAACCGCAAACCCATCGTGATGATGAAGGTCGGCCGCTCCGCCCTGGGTGGCGAGGCGGCGAAGTCCCACACCGCCTCCATCGCCGGCGATGACGCGGTGACCGAGGCGGTGCTGCGCGAATTCGGCGTGCTGCGCGCCCGCACCACCGAGGAGGCGCTGGACATCGCCTATGCCGCCACCAAGCGCATCTACCCGGTGCACAACACGCTGGGCGTGCTCACGGTGAGCGGCGGCGCTGGGGTGCTGATCTCCGATGCCGCCGATGCGCTGGGCTTTGCCATGCCCGCCATGCCCGAGGCGGCCCAGGCCAGGCTGAAGGACAAAATCTCCTTCTGCGCCCCGCGCAACCCGGTGGATTGCACGGCGCAGACCTTCAACCAGCCAGCCATGATAGGCGAATTCGCCGAAAGCATCGCGGTGGATGGCGGCTATACCTCCATTCTGGGCTTCTTCACCCAGGCCGGCGGCAGCCAATCCATGGGCCCGCATATCCGCGCCCAGATGACGCGGGTGATGCGCGAACACCCCGACCGGCTGTGGTGCATGAGCGTGATCGCGCCGCCGGAGATGGTGCAGGAATACCAATCCGACGGCTTCCTGGTCTTTGAGGACCCGACGCGCGCGGTCACCGCCCTGCATGCGATGGAATTCTACGGCCAGGCCTTCGCCGCCGAGGCCTCACCGCAGCCCCCCCTGCCGCAGGTGAGCCTACCGGCCGAAAGCCCGAGCGAGGCCGAGGCCAAGCGCATCCTGGCCGCTGCCGGCGTGCCCGCGGTGCCCGAGGCCGCCTGCGCCGATGCCGAAGCCGCGGTCCGCGCCGCCGAAAGCTTCGGCTTCCCCGTGGTGATGAAGATTCTCTCGCCCGATATCCTGCATAAATCCGAGATCGGCGGCGTGATCCTGGACGTGGCCGATGCCGCCGCCGTGCGGGCCAATTTTGCCACCCTGATCGCGCGCGGCACACCGCATGGCCGCATCGAGGGCGTGCTGGTGGCCAAGCAGATCAAGGGCGGCACGGAAATGGCCATGGGCATCGTCAATGACCCGGTCTTCGGCCCCATCGCCATGGTTGGGCTGGGTGGCATCTTTATTGAGGTGCTGAAGGATGTCGCCTTCCGCCGCTGCCCCTTCGGCCCTGCCGAGGCGGAGAGGATGATCCGCTCGCTCAAGGGTTTTTCCCTACTCGATGGCGCCCGCGGCCGGCCGAAGGCGGATTTGGCGGCCTTGGCCGGCACGCTCTCCAACCTCAGCGCCTTTGCCACCGCCGCCGGGCCGCGCTTGGAGGCGGTGGACATCAACCCGGTCTTCGCCCTGCCCGAGGGGTGTTATGCCGCCGATGCTGTTCTGACAATTTCTCGATCAGATTGAGAAAAAATTTACGCTGCAAGTAAAAATAACTGATCGCACTTAAATTATTGTGATTTAGTAGGCACAAGAGATGGGTTTTTGTGCCTTACATCGTGTTGTATATTGCTTTTGTTCGATATTTTCACGTTTCTAACCTTCGAAACGCAGAGGGCGCCAAGCAATTGGTGGCGCCACCTGGCGTTCAGCAAGGAGACGAGACGTGAAATTCAGAACATCCCTCATGGCAGCCACCATGCTGGCCCTGCCCGCCCTCGGCCAGGCGCAGCCCACCAGTGGAATTTATATCGGTGCCGGTGCCGGCAGCTCCTGGCGGGACAAGATCTCCGAACGCGCCGCCGACGGCACCCAGTTGAGCGTCAGCACCGAGGCCGGCTTCATCGGCGTGGGCTCAGTGGGCTACGCCTTCCGCAACGGCATGCGCCTCGAGTTGGAAGGCAATTACCGCTCCTATGCGGTGGGTACCTCCGTGGTCACGCTGCCCAATGGCGCCCAGGGCAGCAGTTCATCTGGCCGCATCAGCACCTATGGCGGCATGGGCAATATTCTTTATGATTTCAGCTTGGCCTCATTCGGCGTGCCTTATATCTCGCCCTATATCGGCGCGGGTATCGGCTTTGGCGTATCCGATGTCAGCCGTGTGGGTGCCCGCGCAAATAGCGGCGCGCTGCTGACAACCAACAATGTCTCCACCAATCACGGCGGCTTCGCCTATCAGGCGATAGCCGGACTCTCCTTTGGCCTCAGCCAATATGTACCAGGCCTGGCCCTGACCCTTGAGTATCGCTACTACGCGACGACGGCCTCCGAACTGCGGCTGACCAGCTCGAATGGCAACACGGTCACGCGCACCAATTACACGCCGAATGATGCCAATCATTCTGCCCTGCTGGGTTTACGCTACAGCTTCGGCGTCACCCCACCGCCTGCGCCGCCGGCACCGGCGCCCGTGCCGATGGCCCAGACCGTCGCGCGCACCTACCTGGTCTTCTTCGACTGGAACCGCGCCGATCTGACCGACCGCGCCCGCCAGATCATCGCCGAAGCCGCCACCGCGCGCACCACTGTGCGCTCGACCCGCATCGAAGTCTCCGGCCATGCCGACCGCTCCGGTTCTGACGCCTATAATCATGCCCTCTCCTTGCGCCGCGCCGAAGCCGTCGCTGCCGAGTTGACCCGCCGGGGCGTGCCGCGCACCGAGATGGTCATCCAGGCCTTCGGCGAAAGCCGCCCCCTGGTGCCCAGCGCCGATGGTGTGCGCGAGCCGCAGAACCGCCGCGTGGAAATCATCGTGAAATAGGCCGCATGGCGTGCCGTGGCGTGCCGCAACAGGGCACGCCACGGCTTTCGCAGCGTTGATTGGCTCCGCCCGGGGCCTCGCTGGGCTTTGCGCCCGGCTGAGGAGCGGCTGTGGCTATGCAATGGCATCTAAACTGCCAGCAAATTCATCCAACTGCCTACATCGGCATGTGTATTTTTGAGTTCAAATGGTGAATTGCGATTTATGAAAAACTATAGAATCTCATAATACTGCAATGTATCACCCGACAACTCGGTATTCCTGATGATGTAATTCTGCTTACGCGGCAATAAATCATATGGTTACGAACAAAATTATTCTGGAGCCATTTCTTCTTTGGAATATGCTAAATAACATATTCCATGTGAGATATTGAAGCTTTTAATCTGTATATTATATTGAAAATGATTTCATTTTTAACATCATTACTGCGTTTGCAAATAATAAAATGCGGGATGAGAGCTGCCCCCGGCGCCGCCATCCTGCATCCAGCACTGACGGCGTCACCACCATTCATGCACTCAGGAGATACGGCGTGAAAGTCAGAATCGCCCCCATGGCAGCTCTTATTCTCAGCCTGCCGGCTATCGCCCAGGCCCAGCCACGCAGCGGCATCTATATTGGCGCAGCTGCGGGCGCCAATTGGCGCGAACAGATCACCGAGAGCACCGCCAATGGCACCCGCATGAGTGTCAGCGGCGAGACCGGCTTCGTCGGCGTCGCATCCCTCGGCTATGCTTTGCAGAATGGCATCCGCCTCGAAGTGGAAGGCCAATACCGCGCCGGCCCTATCGGCTCCACTGTGGTCACGCTGCCCACTGGCATGCGCTTCGGCAGCAGCTCCGGCCGCATGAGCCATTACGGCGGGATGGCCAATGCCTTGTATGAGTTCAACCTCGCCGCGCTCGGCGTATCGGCCATCTCACCCTATATCGGCGTGGGCTTTGGCTATGGCGTCACCGATTTCAGCCGCGCCAGCAGCCCCAGCAATGGCAGGCTGCGGCTGACCAGCGCCCAACTCTCCGGCAATAATGGCAGCTTTGCCTATCAGGCCATAGGTGGCCTCTCCTTCAGCCTGGGAGCAACAGTGCCAGGTCTCGCGCTGACGCTGGAGTATCGCTATTACGTGGCGACTGGAACCACGCCCTCGCGCAACAAATACACCCCGGAGAGTGCCAATCATTCAGCCCTGCTCGGCTTGCGATACAGCTTTGGGGCAAGCCCAGCGCCGCCCATGCCGGCCCAAGAGCCCGCAGCGGCCGCCCAGACCCTCGCGCGCACCTATCTGGTCTTCTCCGACTGGAACCGCGCCGACCTGACCGACCGCGCCCGCCAGATCATTGCCGAAGCGGCCACCGCGCGCACCGCCACGCGCCCGACCCGCATCGAAGTCTCCGGCCATGCGGACCGTTCGGGCGCCGACGCTTACAATCAGGCCCTCTCCTTGCGCCGCGCTGAAGCCGTCGCCGCCGAGCTGACGCGCCATGGCGTGCCGCGCACCGAAATGGTCATCCAGGCCTTCGGCGAAAGCCGCCCCCTGGTGCCCACCGCCGATGGCGTGCGCGAGCCGCAGAACCGCCGCGTGGAAATCATCCTGCGGTGACGCAACATCGAGTATCGGCCAAGCGGCTCCCGCAGGCTGCGGAAAAACGCCGGTGGGGGAGGAAAAGAAAGAGTGAAAGGGCTTTGCCCCTCGATCTTATCGGCCCTCGATGCTCGGTTGTCAGCAGCTTGCTCAGTCCTGAGACAGGCCCCATACCCAAAACCTGCCCACTATCGTTTTACCCGGCGGGCGACGTGATAGCGCGGGTTTCGAGCTGGGCCTCGCGCCCTACAGCGCCCGGATAACGACCAAAGATGTCACACTGCGGCAAAAGTGGTGCATTTTAGCCACAGGCGGTAGGCTTTCCCGGTCATGCCGCCGGTTTTGTCGCATCAGATGTTGACCCTATTCAATTTGTGACGGAAACCGAGGGCCAGAGAAGCCGGGGGCCTATCCATCCGGTGTCCAACAAGGAGACAAGGCGTGAACTTCAGAACCTCTCTCATGGCTGCCACGATGCTGGCGCTGCCGGTCCTGGCCCAGGCTCAGCCTGTCAGCGGCATTTATGTCGGCGCTGGCGCTGGCGCAAACTTCGCCAACGACATCAGCAAGACCTTCAGCGTGCCGGCCGGCCTGCCCTCGTCCTTCACCGCGCCGAACGGCACTGTTGTCACCCCGTCCACCGCCGCGAGTCCGCGCGCGAATGTGAGCTTCATTGAAGGCTTCACTGGCGTCGGCTCCATCGGTTATGGCTTCGGCAACGGCATCCGCCTCGAGATCGAAGGCAACTACCGCTCGAACCCGGTGAAGTCTCTCTCGCTGACCCTGCCCAACGGCGCCAGCATCAGCAACGCCTCCGGCCGCGCGATCTATTACGGCGGCATGGCCAACGCTTTCTATGACTTCAACCTCGCCTCCTTCGGCGTGCCGACGGTTTCTCCGTATGTCGGCGCCGGTGTTGGCTTCGGCACCGTGCAGCTCCGCGGCGTCTCCAACCGCGTTGTGGCCCCGGCTGCGACCCAGCTCGGCAGCGTGACCTCGAACAATGCCAGCTTGGCCGTTCAGGGTATCGCCGGTGTGGCCTTCGGCCTCGGCCAGCAAGTCCCCGGCCTGGCGCTGACCCTCGAGTATCGCTACTACACGACGCTCTCCACGGGCATCGAGCTGCAGTCGTCCTCGGGCGCCACCCGCACCCGCACCAGCTCTGAGATTCAGGCTGCCAACCAGTCCATCATGGCTGGCGTGCGCTACTCCTTCGGCGCCCGCCCTGCTGCTGTTGCCGCTCCGGCCCCGGCTGCTCCGGTTCAGACCGTCGCACGCACCTATCTGGTGTTCTTCGACTGGAACCGCGCTGACCTGACCGACCGCGCTCGCCAGATCATCGCCGAAGCGGCCTCCGCTCGCACCACCGTGCGCTCGACCCGCATCGAAGTCTCCGGCCATGCTGACCGTTCGGGCTCCGACGCCTACAACCAGGCCCTCTCCATGCGCCGCGCTGAAGCCGTCGCTGCCGAGCTGACCCGCCGTGGCGTGCCGCGCGCCGAAATGGTCATCCAGGCCTTCGGCGAAAGCCGCCCGCTGGTCCCGACCGCCGATGGCGTGCGCGAGCCGCAGAACCGCCGCGTGGAAATCGTCCTGAAGTAATCAGGCCGAACCACTCGGTTTAAACTGGCGAGGCCGCCTTCGGGCGGCCTTTTCTTTTTTTGGCCCATACGCGAGGCAGTCCACCTTCAATGGCCTGACCGACCTCACCTTTTGGTGACCAAAAGCGGCCCGCAGCCAAAATTTTAGCCCGAAAATGTCACGCCAGGGCGAAAACTGTTGCCGTCCTGTATCACTTCCTCCTCACTAATTAGTGTGGCATTGACCTAAGCCTACCACTGGGTGATCCAATCACCTTGTAAGGCGACGGCGGGGCTCGCCCGCGGCCGGCAAAGAGGTTTGTTATGAAGCTTAAGAATAGCCTGATGCTGGCCACTATCCTGGCTCTCCCGGCTCTGGCCCAGGCCCAGCCGGTCACTGGCATCTATGTCGGTGCTGGCGCGGGCGGCAATATTCGCACCAATGCCACCGCCGGCGGCCTCACCGTGAAGACCGAAACCGGCTGGGCGGCCGTGGGCTCCGTCGGCTATGGCTTCGGCAATGGCTTCCGCGCCGAGATTGAGGGCAATTACCGCTACAACAACGTCAACACCACATCGCTCAGCAGCGGGGGCAGCACCATTGCCCGCAGCAGCGCCGGCTCTCTCGCCACCTATGGCGCCATGCTCAATGGCTTTTATGAATTCAGCCTCACCGGCTTTGGGCTGCCCAGCATCTTCCCCTATCTGGGCGCTGGCCTTGGCTATGGCCAGAATTGGTGGAACCGGGTGGGCCTGAGCAATGGCAGCGCCACGGCGCGCTCGAACGGCACCAATGGCAACCTCGCCTATCAGGGCATTGCCGGTGCAGCCTTCAACCTGCCGGCCGTGGCGCCCGGCTTGGCTGTGACCCTCGAATATCGCTACTACGGCGTGCTCGATTCATCGCAGCGCTTTAACGTCAACGGCACGTCCACGGGCATCAACCGCAGCTACTCGCCCACCAACGGCAACCACTCCGCCATACTCGGCCTGCGCTACAATTTCGGCGCCGCCCCCGCCCCCGTGTTCGCCCCGCCCCCGGTTGCTCAGGTCCAGACCGTCGCTCGCACCTATCTGGTCTTCTTCGACTGGAACCGCGCCGACCTGACCGACCGTGCCCGCCAGATCATCGCCGAAGCCGCCACCGCGCGCACCACCGTGCGCTCGACCCGCATCGAAGTGTCCGGCCATGCGGACCGTTCGGGCTCTGACGCCTACAATCAGACGCTTTCCATGCGCCGCGCTGAAGCCGTTGCTGCCGAGCTGACCCGCCGTGGCGTGCCACGCGCCGAAATGGTCATCCAGGCCTTCGGCGAAAGCCGCCCCCTGGTGCCCACCGCCGATGGCGTGCGCGAGCCGCAGAACCGCCGCGTGGAAATCGTCCTGAAGTAATCAGGCCGAACCACTCGGTTCACATTGGGAAGGCCGCCCTCCGGCGGCCTTTTCTTTGTCTGCAACCCCGCCCCCGGCTTGACGTTTGGCATACCACTCGGCCATCTGGTAGGGGGAACGCTGGTCCTCATGATCCTGGAGGGCCTTGTGCCAAAAATTCATCGCCGCGCCTTGCTGGGCGCCACCGCTTCCTTTGCCCTTGCCGCGCCTGCGCTGGCTTATCCGGACCGCACGGTCCGCATCATCTCGGGCTATCCGCCGGGCGGGCTGAACGACATCATCTGCCGCGCCATCGCCCCCTCGCTCACTGCCGTGCTGGGCCAGCCCGTGGTGATTGAGAATCGCGGCGGCGCCAATGGCAGCCTCGGCGCCACCGCCGCCGCCCGCTCGGCGCCCGATGGTCATACGCTGTGGATGGGCATCGTCGATACCCAGGCCATCAACCCTTACGCCTATCGCAACCTGGCCTATGATCCAGATCGCGATTTCGCGCCCATCAGCCTGATCGGCAAATTCCCCTTCACCCTGGTGGTCGGCCCGAGCAAGCCGAATATCCGCACCTTCCAGGACCTTATCAACGCCGCCCGCCCGGCCGCCGATGCCATCACCTATGCCAGCTGGGGCGTGGCCTCCACGCCGCACTTGGCGACGGAGCGGATGGTCCAGCAGCAGGGTGTTCGCATGCTGCATGTGCCCTTCATCGGTCAGGCGCCGGCCATGCAGGCGATTCTGGCCGGCCAGGTGGATTGCTTCGCCCTGCCCGCCGGTGGTGCTGAAAGCCTCACCCGTGGTGGCGGCGCGCGCGCCGTGGCCGTGCTGGCCCCGGCCGAGGTGCCCCTCTTCCCCGGCGTGCCCACGGTGAAGAGCTTCGGCGTGCCGCTCGATAGCGGCCTCTGGAAGGCGATCTACGCCCCCGCCCGCACCCCCGCCCCGATCATCGCCCAACTCAACGCCGCCGTGCGTGAGGCGATGAAGGCCCCGGCCTTCATCGAGGTGATGCGCCAGCAGGGCGCCGTGCCCGAACCCAGCACCCCCGAATGGCTGGGCGAGTTCCAGCGCAGCGAGCGCGTGGCCTGGGGAGAGGTCGTGCGCTCCTCCAACGCCCTGGTGGACTAGCCACCTTGTATCGGCTGATCAGCGCCACCCCCTCGCCCTATGCCCGCAAGGTGCGGATCGCGCTGCTCGAAAAATCCATCGCCTTCGAATTGCAGACCGAAGTGCCCTGGCATGCCGATACTGCGACCCCAGCCTATAACCCGCTGGAAAAACTGCCGGTGCTCATCACCGCCGATGGCACCGGCATTTACGAAAGCCGCTTCATTCTGGAGTGGCTGGAGGTCATGCACCCCGAGCCACCCCTGCTGCCGCGCGACCCCGTGGCAGCCCTCGCCGCCCGTCAGGTCGAGGTGATCTGCGACGGGGTGTGTGACGCCACAATCCTGCTCTTCTTCGAACGCCGGCGCGAAGCCCCAAGCGCGCCCTGGATGGCCCGCCAGCGCCGCAAGGTGGATGGCGGCATTGCTGCCCTCGCCCGGCTGGCGGAGAGTGGCGGCATTGGCCAGGGCTTCGGCCTGGCTGAGATCTGCACCGGCACGGTGCTGCGCTACCTGGCCGTGCGCTTCGCCGAGCATCCCTGGCGCAAGGAATACCCGGCCCTGGCCGCGCTCAGTGACCGGCTGGAGGCCCGCCCCAGCTTCGCCACCACCACCCCGGTGCCGCAGAATATCGTCGAGGCGGTGGTCTAGAGCATCATCCGCTCAAACCGAATCGTTTGAGCGGATAAAGATGCTAGTCAAACAAAAGGTTAGAGCCTGTGCAGTGAGCCAAGGCGAACGGAACAGGCTCTAAACACCACAATGGTTGTTTACGGACAAATTCATCCGCCACGCCCGGGCAGCACCCACAGCTCTGGGCGATGATCCGGTAAACATTGCATAAATGGGCAGACAGATCAAGGAATGAATGCCTTGCCTCACGTCACCCGCTCAAGCTCCTCGGCCGAAAGCCCGGCCGGCACGATGGTCATCGGCACCCGCATGCGGTTGGCGTGCCGCCCGGTCAGGGCCGCGATCAGCGGGCCGGGGCCACTATTGCCGGGGGCTGCCGCCAGAACCAGGATGGAGATTCGCGGGTCCTCGGCCATCAGCTTCAGCAATTCCTCGCGCGGGTCGCCCTCGCGGATCAGCAAGATGGGCATGCCGCCGGTGATCTCTCTCACCTGCGCTGCCAGCCCACCTAGCAATTGCTCGGCCTCGCTGCGCCGCTCCTGCGCCAGAAGTGCGCCCACGCCTGCCCATTCCGTCTGCCCCGCCGGTTCCAGCACCCGCAGCAGCGCCACGCGGCCGCCGGATTTCTTCACCCGCAGGCAGGCATAGGTGAGCGCCACCGCACGCTCCGCACTGTCATCCACCACCACAAGGAAGACGCGGTTCCGCCGGGATTCTTCAGGCAATCAGGACCTCCGGAACACAATACTGCCAAGCCAGCCGGCCAGGGCGGCCAGGGCCACGCAGATCACTCCATAGAGCAAGGGCTGCCCGCGGGAAACATCGGCGATGGTGGCCGCCGTGCCCACCCGCTCCACCACGAAGCGCTGCACCTGCTCGGCCACCACGCGGCGGCTTTCCACCAGCAGCACGCGCACGGTGTATTCGCCGGCGGGAATGGTGGCGGGCAGCGGCAGGCGGGAATGAAACAGACGGTTGGCGGAGATCTCCACCGGGGCGGAATCCTCCTGCCACAGCCCCGCCTCCTGCTTCAGCGACAGCAGGGCAGCGCGAAATTGCGGCGCGCGGGCGCCGCTGCTGGCCATGGGCAAAACATCGAGGCCCAGATGGTATTGGCTGCGCAGCGCCTCGGGCAGCAGGCGCCAGGCCGGCAGGGTGCCCGCCACCGAATAAAAGGCCGGCACTGCCGCGAAGCGCGCCGAGGGGCCGTTGAACCACATCCCCAACCCCCGCACCTTCCGCCGCACGGTGAAGGGCTGCTGCGGGCCCGTGGTCACGATCAGGATTTCCGCCCCCCCAGGGCCGATGGGCTGGGCGGTGCTGCCAAACACCAGGATGGAGGCCCCATCGAAGGTGGTGGAAACCTCCCCCCTGTCCTGGCTCAGCCGCGCCACCAGCGGCGCCTCGGGCTGCGCCAGGGCGGCGGTGCCCCATAGCAGCAGCAGCATGACCACAAGGCGCATCAGCCCGGCCCCAGGGTGAACATATGGTCCGGCGTGTCGATCAGGCCCCAGAACAGCATCGCCGCCACGGCCAGCACCAATAGCCCGAGCAGCGCCCGCGTCTCCTCGCCGCGGAGCCGCCCGCCCATTTGCGCGCCGAATTGCGCGCCGGACACCCCGCCCAGCAGCAGCAGCAGCGTCAGCACGATATCCACACTGCCCAATTGCCAGGCGGACATAATGGTCACCGCCGAGGTGACGCAGACCACCTGGAACAGCGAGGTGCCGATCACCACCGCCGTGGGGATGCCCAGCAGATAAATCATCGCCGGCACCAGCATGAAGCCGCCGCCCACGCCCATGATAGCCGAGAGCAGGCCAATGCCCGCCCCCACCAGCAGCGGCGGAATCACCGAGATGAACAGCCGCGACTTGCGGAAGCGGATTTTGAAGGGCAGCCCATGCATCCAGAAATGCTGGTGCAGCCGCGCCGGCGCATCGGCGCGGCGGCGGAGGATGGCGCGCAGGCTCTCCATCACCATCAGCGAACCCACGCCGCCCAGCACCACGACGTAGAAGATGGACACCACAGCATCCACCAGCCCCGCGCCGCGCAGGAAGGCAAAGAGCTGAATGCCGATGATGCTGCCGAACAGGCCGCCCGCCACCAGCACCACCCCCATCACCCAATCCACATTGCCCCGGCGCGATTGGGCGATCACGCCTGAAGTCGAGGCACCCAGCACCTGATTGGCGCCCGAGGCCACCGCCACCGGCGCCGGTATCCCCAGCAGCAGCAGAGCGGGCGTGAGCAAAAACCCGCCACCCACGCCGAATAATCCTGACAGCCAGCCCACGCCAAAGCCGATGCCGACCAGCAGGAAGGCATCCACACTCATCTCGGCGATGGGCAGATAGACCTGCATCGCGATGGAACTCCGGCTGTTGTCTCGTCCGGGGGGAGGAAGCCTTTATGGGCCTATGAATGCGGCGCTGTCAGGGCAGGCAATGATGTCATCGTCTTCACCTTGCGTGTCACCATGTTGCCGGGGTTGTATGGGGAATGAAAATGCAGCGGCGTGCCATTGGTCTTCTCGCCCTCCCGGCGCTGGCTCCAGCCCAGGCGCAGATGGCGGCGCGCATCGCGCTGCTGCATATGAACGACTTCCACAGCCGCCATTCGGCCATTGCCGGCAATAGCGCCGCCTGCCGCGAGGGTGCCCCCTGCTATGGCGGCTCGGCCCGGCTGGCGGCGGCGGTGGCCGAGGGGCGGGCCGATGCCGCTTCGGCCGGCCGCGCCGCGATGCTGCTCGATGGCGGTGACCAATTCATGGGCAGCCTGTTCTACACCCATCACCGCGGCCTAGCCGAGGCGGCGGTGCAGCGCGCCATTGGCACCGCCGCCATGGCCATTGGCAATCATGAATTCGACAATGGGCCCGAAACCCTGGCCGGCTATGCCGAAGCCGTGCCCTTCCCGTTACTCTCGGCCAATATGGATGCCAGCCGCTCGGCCGCACTGGCCGGCCGGGTGCGCCCTTGGGTGGAATTCGCCCTGGGTGGTGCCCGCCTGGCCGTGGTGGGGCTGACCACGCCTGATACCGCGAATATATCATCCCCCGGCCCCGATATCCGCTTCACCGACCCCGCCGAGGCCGCCGAGCGGGCGATCTGGGAGGCCCGTCGCAGCGGCCCATGCACCGTGGTGCTGCTCAGCCATCTGGGCCTCAACGCCGATCGGCGGCTGGCGGAGAGCCTGCCCGGCGTGGATGTGATTCTGGGCGGGCATTCGCACACGCTGCTGGCCAATGGCCTGGCCGATGCCGCCGGGCCGCATCCCGTCATGGCGCGGGGCGTGCGCATCGCCCAGGCCGGGGCGCATGGCCGCTATCTGGGCCGGCTTGACCTTGATATCGCCGCCGATGGCCGGGTGCTGGGCCATGGCGGCGCGGTGCGCGAGTTGCATGGCGATCTGCCGGAGGATGCCGGCGTGGCCGCGCTCGTCGCCAGCCTGGGCGCGCCGCTGGAAGAGTTGCGTCGCCGCCCGGTGGCGCAATTGCCGCGCATGCTGGACACTGCGCCCTGTGGCGTCTCCCCCTGCGAGATTGGCACCCTGGTGGCGCAGAGTCTGCGCCAGGCCATTCCCGATGCGCAGATCGGCTGGATGAATGGCGGCGGCATTCGCGCCGGCCTGCCCGCCGGCAGCGTCACCTGGGGCGATGTGCTGACCAGCTTGCCCTTCCAGAACACCGTGGCGCGCATGGTGCTGCGCGGCCATGCCATCCAGGCCGCTTTGGAGATTGGCGTGGCGCGCTGGCCCGCAGTGGCCGGGCGCTTCCCGCAATTGGCGGGGCTGCGCTTTACCCTGTTGCAGGGCGCGCCTGCCGGCAGCCGTGTGGGGGCGGTGGAGGTGGAGGAGGGCGGCCAATGGCGGCCCATCGACCCCTCCCGCGCCTATGTGGTGGCCACCAATAATTTCCTCCGCCGCGGTGGCGATGGCTTCACCATGTTCCGCGACGAGGCGCTGGAAGCCTATGACCAGGGCCCGGGCCTGGAGGAAGCCTTGGTGACCTGGCTGATTGCGCGGCGGTAGTCACCGGCGGGGCAGGAAACCCACAATCTCATAGGCGCGCTTGAGGATGGGCTCGGCGATGGCCTCGGCCTTTTCGGCGCCCTGATGCAGGGCGGCATCCAGCGCGGCGGGGTCCTCCAGCAGGCGCAGCATTTCGGCGCGGATCGGGCCGAGATGGGCCACCAGCGCCTCGGTCAGCGCCGGCTTGAAGGCACCAAAGCCGCGGCCGGCATGCTCGGCCAGCACGTCCTCCTGCGTGCGGCCGGTGATGGCGGCCAGAATGCCCACCAGGTTGCGCGCCTCTGGCCGCTTCTCCAGCGCGGCCAGATTGTCGGGCAGCAATTCAGGGTCGGTGGTGGCGCGTTTGATCTTGTTGGCGATGGTGTCGGCATCGTCATTGAGGTTGATGCGCGACTGGTCCGAAGGGTCGGATTTGCTCATTTTGCGGGTGCCGTCGCGCAGGCTCATCACGCGGGCGGCCACGCCCTGAATCAGGGGCTCGATGCGGGGGAAGAAATCAACGCCATAATCATGGTTGAATTTTTCTGCGATGTCGTTGGCGAGTTCGAGATGCTGGCGCTGGTCATCGCCCACCGGCACCTGGGTGGCGTGGTAGACGAGAATATCCGCCGCCATGAGGTTGGGGTAGACGTAGAGGCCGGTGGAGGCGGCCTCCCGGTCCTTGCCGGCCTTGTCCTTGAACTGCGTCATCCGGTTCAGCCAGCCCAGCCGGGCGATGCAATTGAACACCCAGGCGAGTTGGGCATGCGCCGGCACATGGCTCTGGACGAAGAGCACGCATTTATCGGGCGAGAGGCCGCAGGCGATCAGGGCTGCGGCCATTTCGCGGGTCTGGCGCAGCAATTCGGCCGGTTCCTGCCGCTGGGTGATGGCGTGCAAATCCACCACGCAGAACAGGCACTCATCGGTGTCCTGCATCGGCACCCAGTTGCGGATGGCGCCGAGGTAATTGCCTAGCGTGGGCACGCCCGAAGGTTGAATGCCGGAAAAGACTCGCGCCATGATACGTCCATGTGTTGGTGGCAGAGGGTTCGCCCAGGCGGGCGCGGGGGTCAAGCAGTCCGGCGCATCATGCGGCGCAGCGCGCGCAAATCCAGCCCACCGGTGACCTGGGCGAGGCCGAAATACGTGGCAGCACCCAGGCCGCAGACCAGCCCGAGCAGCAGCGTACCGGAAAGCCCCGGCGCCATGGGCAGCAGGGCACTCAGCCCGCCCAGCACCAGGCCCATGGCAGCGGAGGCGCCAAGCACAAGCGGCACCGCGCGCCGCAGCCGCCTATCCGCCACCCAAAGCCCGCGCCGGGCCAGCAGCCAGGCCATAGCCGCGGCATTCACCCAGGCCGAGGCCACGGTGGCCAGCGCTATGCCCGGCGCGCCGAGCCAACCAGTGGCCAGGAAGAACAGGTTCAGGGCGAGGTTCAGCGCCACGCAAAGCAGGCCAATGACAACCGGCGTGCGGGTATCCCCCCGGGCGAAAAACCCCGGCGCAAAAGCCTTCACCAGCACGAAGGCCGGCAGGCCCAGGGCATAGACCACCAGCACAGCGCCCGCGCCGCGGGCATCGGCGGCGGTGAAGGCGCCGCGCTGGAACAGCACGCTCATGATCGGCGCCGCCAGCACCGCCAGCGCCACCGCCGCCGGCACGCAGAGCGCCAGGGTGATCTCCAGGCCACGATTCATCGAGCGATGCGCCGAGAGTGATTTCCCCGCCGAAAGCTGTGCGGCCAGCATGGGCAAAAGGGCGGTGGAAATGGCAATGCCAATCACCCCCAGCGGCAATTGCGCCACCCTGTCGGCATAATAAAGCAGGCTGACCGCGCCCACCGGCAGCAGCGAGGCAATGATCACATCCACCGCCAGATTGAGCTGGGTGACCCCCGCCCCCAGCAGCCCCGGCACCATTTTGCGCAGCACCAATGTCTCGGCAGGCGAGAGGCGGGGCAGCACGGGCAAAATCACCATCCCCGCCTGCGCCGCCGCCCACCAGACCAGGGCGAGTTGCACCATGCCCGAGACCATCACCCCCCAGGCCAGCGCATGCGCCGGTGTGGCGGTAAACGGCGAGAGAGCGAAGAGCGCGCCCATGGAAAGCAGGTTGAAAAACACCGGCGCGGCGGCAGCAGCGGTGAAGCGCCCCATGGAATTCAACACGCCCGAAACCAGCGCGGTGAGGCAAATGAAGACGAGATAGGGAAAGACGATGCGCGTCAGCTCCACCGCCAAAACCATCTGCTCCGCCCCTCGGCCGGCAAAGCCCGGCGCCAGCACCGCCAGAAGCTGCGGCATGAACACCATGCCGGCTAGGGTGATGGCGGAAAGCCACAGCGCCATGAGCGTGGCCAGCCGCTCGGCCAATTGCCGCGCCACGGCCGGCCCCTGGCGGGTCAGCGCGCCGGCGAAGGCGGGGACGAAGGCGGCGTTGAAGGCGCCCTCGCCGAAGAGCCGGCGGAACAGGTTGGGCAGTTTGAGGGCGACGAAAAAGGCATCGGCCATGGGCCCGGCGCCGAGATAGGCGGCGATGAGGATATCGCGGCAAAACCCCAGCACGCGGCTGACCATGGTCCAGCCGCCAACGGTGGCGATGGCGCGAAACATCAGTGAGCGGGGATGGCCGGCTCCGGCGGCGTCAGCGCATCGAGCAGCGCCGCACGCAGCGGGGTCAGCTTGCGCTCATTATCCACCTTCAGGCCGAAGACGTCCTTCACATAGAAGACGTCCACCGCCCGCACGCCATAGGTGGTGATATGGGCCGAGGCGATTTGCAGCCCCTGCTCGGAAATTGCCGCCGTCAAATCATGCAGCAGGCCTGGCCGGTCGCGGCCATTCACTTCGATGACGGTGTGGGTGTTTGAGGCGTGGTTGTCCACCACCACGCGGCCGGGCACCGTCACCGCGCGCAGGCGGGCGGGCTCGCGCCGCACCTTGCGGATTTCCTGGGTCAGTTTCAGTTGGCCATTCAGCGCATGCTCGATCAGCAGAGCCAGCCGGGAGAGGCGGTTTGGCTGGTCAAAGGCGCCGCCGGCGCTGTCCTGCACCCAGAAAGTGTCCAGCGCCATGCCATTGGTGAGGGTGTGGATGCGCGCATCCACGATTGAGGCCTCGGCCACCGCCAAAGCACCGGAAATGCGGGAGAACAACCCAGGATGGTCGATGGCATAGACGGTGATCTCGGTCACCGCCCGAGCCTCCAGCACAGCCGAGCGCACGGTGAGCGGCGCGCCCGCCGCCTCGGCCTCACGGATGATCCTGGCGTGGCGGCCATGGGTATCGGCATCGAAGCTCAGCCAATAACCGGGATAGCCGAGGGAGAGGTATTTCTCGATATCGGCCTGCGGCCAGCCCAGCAGCGCCTCGGCCACGGCCTCCTTGGCACGGGCCACGCGCACATCGTGCTCGGGCACGGTGAGACCGCCGGCCAGCACTTCAGAGACGCGCCAATAGACCTCACGCAGCAGGGTGGCCTTCCAGCCATTCCAGACTTTCGGGCCGACAGCGCGCATATCGGCCACCGTCAGCACCAGCAGCAGCCGCAGCCGCTCGGGCGATTGGACGACATCGGCAATGTCGAGGATGGTCTTGGGGTCTTCGATGTCGCGCTTGAAGGCGGTCTGGCTGATCAGCAGATGGTGGAGCACGAGCCAGGAGACGGTCTCGGTCTCCTCGGGTGAGAGGCCGATCTTGGGACAAAGCTCGGTGGCGATGCGCGCGCCAAGTTCGGAATGATCGCCACCGCGGCCCTTGGCGATGTCATGCAGCATGGTGGCGACATAGAGCGCACGGCGGGATTGCAACTGGCCCACCAGCTCGCTCGCCACCGGGGCCACATTCTCCAGCAGCCCCGCCTCCAGCTCCTGCAGCACGCCAATGGCCTGGATGGTGTGCTCATCGACGGTGAAGACATGGTAGGTGTCGAATTGCATCAACCCGACGATGCGCGCCCAATCGGGCATGAAGCGGGAGAGGAAGCCGCTCTCATTCAGCAGGCCCATCCATTTCGCCGCATCCTTGCCGGTCAGTAATTCGAGAAACAGTTCATTGGCTTCGGCATCGCCGCGCAGGCGCTCGGCCTGGCGGGCATGGCGGATCAGGGCGCGGATGGCGAGCGGATGGATATCCAGCCCCCTATCCCGCGCCGCGAGCACGATGCGCAGCATGAGCACAGGCTCGCGGGAAAAATCACGATCCGGCGGGGCGGCCACCAGCTTGCCATCGGCGAAGGCCAAGCCGGCCTCTTCCAGGCTCTCATCACCCTCGCGGCGGATGGCGGGGGGGCCGAGGGCGGCGCGCTCGATCGCCGGCTCCAGCACCCTGCTCAGCCGCACCACATCGCGGGAATTGAGGAAGAGGTGCTTCATGAACCGCTCGGCGCCGTTCTGGGCGCCGTGGCGGGCATAGCCCATGCGCGCGGCCACCACCGGCTGCAGGTCGAAGGTCAGGCGCTCTTCCGCCCGGCCGGTGACGTAATGCAGGTGAAAGCGCACGGTCCACAGAAAATCCCAGGCGCGGCGGATGGCCCGCGCCTCGCCCTCCACCAGCAGGCCACCGCCAGGGCTCTCGGGCCCCACCAGATCAGGCATTTTCAGCGCACCGAAGGCGTGGCGGGCCAGCCAGTATAACGTTTGCAGGTCGCGCAGGCCGCCGCGGCCTTCCTTGATATGCGGCTCCACCATGAAGGGGGTTTCGCCATAGCGGGCATGGCGGGTGGCGCGTTCGGCGCGCTTGGCGGCCAGAAAGGGGCCTAAGCCGTCAGTCGCGCGCATCTTGCCGAATTCGGCACTGAACTTGTTGAAGGCGCGCTCATTGCCCGCCATGAAGCGGGCATCGACCAGCGCGGTTTGGATCGTGGCGTCGCGGCGGGCATGCGCCAGGCAATCCTTCACGCTGCGCGTCGCATGGCCAACCTTCAGGCCGAGATCCCACAGCAGATAGAGCATGAACTCGACCAGCCGCTCGGTGCGCGCGCCCACCTGGGTGCCGGTGAGGAAGAGCAGGTCGATATCCGAATAGGGCGCCAGCACGCCGCGGCCATAGCCGCCGGTGGCGACGAGGGCGAAGGCCTCCTCCCGCCCGCCCGGGCCGCGCGGGATCACCGCCTCGGCATAGGCGTGGATGGCGAGGATGATCGCGTCCATATGGCCAGAAAGGCGGCGGGCGGCGCCCAGACCATGGGTCTCCCGGCTTTCAAAAGCCTGCTGCACGCGGGCCTGCACCGCGCCCAATTCACGGCGAAGCACGCCCAGTGCCTCATCGCGGGGCAAAGGCGCGGTGTCGATCAACCGCGCGATGAGCGCGGCCTCCTCGGCACGGATCGCAGGGGATGGCCCGCTGGCGGCGACCGCTTCGGCCGCTGTATTCCTCATATTACGATAATTAAACCGTTACCCCGCCATGCGATAGGCGATTTTTGCATGATGGGTTTGTTCTGCGCCACGAAGATGACCATATTGCATAATTGTCACATTTCCGCCATGTGATGGAGTGTGGTTGATCTTCGTCCTTCCTTCAAGCGGAAATTGGCAGGCTGGGGCCTGATTGCCTTTGGCGTGCTGGGGGTCATCCTGCCTTTTCTGCATGGCATGATTTTCCTGCTGCTGGGGGTATTCATGCTCAGGCAACAATATATCTGGGCGCATAACGCGCTGGGGCCGTTGCAACGCCGCTTTCCGGCCATGATGGCCAAGATGGATGGGATGGAGACGAGGTTCATCGCCTGGGGCCGGCGTCAGCTCGCCCGGCTGCCATCCAGCAGCGCCCGCAACCGGTAGAGCGCCTCCTGCGCGTCGCGCGGGGAGAGTGCGTCGGGGTCGATCTCGGCCAGCGCGTCCAGCACGGGGTGTTCGGGTTCCGGCTTGCGGGGGGTGAAGAGCGGCAATTCATCCGATAGCGCGCCGCCGCCCTGGCGGGCGCGGGCCTCCAGCGCCGCCAGCACCGCCTCGGCCCGCGCCAGCACGGTGCGGGGCACACCAGCCAGTCGGGCCACATGCACGCCCCAGCTGCGCTCGGCCGCGCCCACGCCCACACTGTGCAGGAACACGACCTGGCCCTTCCATTCCCGCACCCGCATGGTAGCCAGCCGCAGCTCGGGCAGCTTGCCGGCAAGGGCGGTGAGTTCATGGAAATGGGTGGCGAAGAGGGTGCGGGCGCGCAGACGGTCATGCAGCGCCTCCAGCACCGCCCAGGCGATGGCGAGGCCATCCCATGTGGCGGTGCCGCGCCCCACCTCATCGAGAATGACAAAGCTGCGCGGCCCGGCCTGGTTGAGGATGGCCGCCGTTTCGGTCATTTCCACCATGAAGGTGGAACGCCCGCCGGCCAGATCATCGGATGCGCCAACGCGCGAGAAGAGCCGGTCCGCCACGCCGATGCGGGCATATTCGGCGGGCACGAACAGCCCGGCCTGGGCGAGCACCAGCATCAGCGCATTCTGCCGCAGATAGGTGGATTTGCCGGCCATGTTCGGCCCGGTCAGCAGGCAAACGCGGCTGCCGGCGGAAAGCTCGCTGTCATTGGGCACGAAGGCCGGGCCGCGGGCGCGGCGCAGCGCCTCCTCCACCACCGGGTGGCGGCCCTGGGTGATGGTGAAATCCACCCCATCGGTCATCTCAGGCCGGGTCCAGCCCAACTCAGCCGCGGCGGCATGGACATCGATGGCAGCCATGGCAGCTGCGGCGGCGGTGATGCCCGGGGCCGCCGCAAGGCAGAGTTTTCGCAAATGCTGGGCAATGGCCCGCTCACGCGACGCCGCCTGCTCCGCCGCCGCATTCAGCTTGCGGTCGAGATCCGCCAGCGCGCCACAGGTAAAACGCAGGGTGCTGGACATGGTCTGGCGGTGCTGGGGGGCGTATTCGCCGGCGAGTTTCGGCGGGTCGCGCAGCAGTTTTTCCCCAGCGGCGGCCGGCATTTCGGCCAGATAGCCCATTTGCTGATGATGGCGGATTTTCAGCGAGGCCACGCCCCAGGCCTGGGCCAATTCCATCTGCATGGCGGCGATGGCGCCACGGGCATCATCGCGCAGCCGGCGCAGCGCATCCAATTCGCCATCATAGCCAGGCGCCACCACGCCGCCATCTTCCAGCCGGGCGGGCAGGGTCTCGGCCAGGGCGCGGGCCAATTCGGCGGCGGGGCTGTTCTGCGGGCGCAGGGCCTCGGGGGCGAGCAGATGCGGCAGCGGGGGGCAAAGCGCCTGGGCCATCGCATCGGCGCGGGCGAGGCCATCGCGCAGCGCGGCCAGGTCACGCGGGGCAAAGCGGTCCAGGCTGAGGCGGGCCAGGGCGCGGGCCATATCCGGCGCGCCCTTCAGCGCGGCGCGCAGCCGGGCGCGCAAATCGGGTTGGGCGCTGAGGTGGGAGACGGCGTCATGCCGCGCCGCAATGGCCGCGCGCTCGGCCAGGGGGGCTGCGATGCGCGCGGCCAATTCGCGCGCGCCGGCGCCGGTCAGCGTGCGGTCCACCGCGTGCAGCAGGGTGGAACGGGTGTCGCCGCGTTCGTTGCGCAGCAATTCCAGGCTGCGCCTTGTGGCGGCATCCATCGCCAGCACGCCCGCTGTGCCGCGCGGCACCGGGCGCATGAGATGCGGCAGGGCACCATTCTGGGTGGCGCGGACATAATCCAGCACCATGGCGGCGGCGGCGATCTCGGGGGCGGAAAAACTGCCGAAGCCTTCCAGGGTGGAGACGCCGAAGGCGGCGGCGAGGCGGGCGGGAGCATCGCGCGGGGGCGTCGCGGGTGTGGCGTCGGGCCATAAACCGTCGGTGGCGATCACCTCGGCCGGTTCCAGCCGGGCCAGCAGGGCGGGGATATCGGCCCCGGCCTCGGTCTCGAAAGCGCCGGAGGTCACATCCAGCCAGGCAGCACCCCCCTCGACCAGCGCCAGCAGCCAGGCGGGGCGGAAGGCCTCCAGCAGGCTGTCCTCGGTGACGGTGCCGGGGGTGACCACGCGCACGATGCCGCGGGCGATGATGGAGGCGCGGCGGGCCTTGGCCTGCTCGGGCGTTTCCAACTGGTCACAAATGGCGACGCGAAAGCCACGGCGGATCAGCCGCGCCAGATAGGCCTCATGGCTGTGATGCGGCACGCCGCACATGGGCACCGGCTGGCCCTGATGCTCGCCGCGGAAACTCATGGCGATGGAGAGCGCCTCGGAGCCGAGTTCGGCATCCTCGAAGAACATTTCGTAGAAATCGCCCATGCGGAAGAAGATCAGAGCATCGGGCTGCTCTGCCTTCACGGCGAACCATTGGGCCAGGGCGGGGGTCGCGCCGAAGGCGCGCGGGGTATCGACGCCGAAGGCGCGCGGGGGGGCGGTGCCGGCGGTGGGGGCTTCTCGATCCATCGCGGCCACGATAGCAAGTGTTTTCGCCCGCGTCCCTTCGCGGGTGCGAGATGAGTGGCTATCGCCCGGCGCGCGCAGGCGCGACAATGGCCCAAAGCGCATCGAGGAACCGGGCCATGCAGCTGGACCATATCGACCATTTCAACATCCGTTGCCGGCTGGAAGACCTGCCGGCGATGCAGCATTTCTATGGCGATGTGCTTGGCCTGCGCGCTGGCCCCCGGCCGAATTTCGCCACCCCTGGCCTATGGTTCTACCTGGGCGACAATCCGGTGGTGCATATTTCCACCCGCCCGGGCGAGCGGCCGGCTGGGCCTGGGCCCTATGACCATGTCTCCTTCCGCGCCCGCGATATGGAGGGCACGCGGCTTAGGTTGCGTGCCCATGGCGTGGTGTTCGACGAGGCACCTGTGCCAGGATTCCCGCTGCACCAGATTTTCATGAACGACCCCGCCGGTGCGAAGGTCGAGCTCACCTTCGCTATTCCAGAGAAAGCCTGAACCCATGGACGATATCCGCAAGGACCTCCCCCCCGCCGCGCCGGCCGATGGCCGCACCGCGCGCGTCACCGGCGAGGAGGCATTGGCGATGCACCGCGAGGGCCGGCCGGGCAAGCTGGAGATCCGGCTGACCAAGCCGCTGGTCACCGCGCGCGACCTCTCCTTGGCCTATTCGCCCGGCGTGGCCGAGCCCTGCCTGCACATCGCGCGCGACCCCTCGCTGGCTTATGATTACACCTCCAAGGGCAATTTCGTCGCGGTGATTTCCAACGGCACGGCGGTGCTGGGGCTGGGCAATCTGGGGGCGCTGGCCTCCAAGCCGGTGATGGAGGGCAAGGTGGCGCTGTTCAAGCGCTTCGCCGATGTCGATGGCATCGACCTGTGCATTGATACCGAGGACCCGGACGCTTTCGTCAACGCGGTGCGCTATCTCAGCCCCTCCTTTGGCGGCATCAACCTTGAGGATATCAAGGCGCCGGAATGCTTCGTCATCGAGCAGCAACTGCGCGAGATGATGGACATCCCGGTGTTTCATGACGACCAGCACGGCACCGCCATCGTCGCCGCCGCCGGGCTGATCAATGCCTGCCATCTGACGGGGCGCGAATTGGCGACCACGCGGCTGGTGATCAATGGCGCGGGTGCGGCGGCCATTGCCTGCGCCGAGCTGGTGCGCGCCATGGGCATGCGGCCTGAAAATATCATGCTGTGCGACACCAAGGGCGTGGTCTATCGCGGCCGGACCGAGGGCATGAATCAGTGGAAATCGGCGCATGCGGTGCAGACCGACCGCCGCACCCTGGCCCAGGCGCTTGAAGGTTGCGACGTGTTCTTCGGCCTTTCGGTGAAGGGCGCGCTGACGCCTGAGATGCTGCGCAGCATGGCGCCCAACCCCATCATCTTCGCCATGGCCAACCCCGACCCGGAAATCACCCCCGAGGAGGCGAAGGCAGCGCGGCCGGACTGCATCATCGCCACCGGGCGTTCGGATTATCCGAACCAGGTGAATAATGTGCTGGGCTTCCCCTTTATTTTTCGGGGCGCGCTGGATGTGCGCGCGCGCACCATCAATGACGCGATGAAAGTGGCCGCCGCCGAGGCGCTGGCGCAGCTGGCGCGCGAAGAGGTGCCGGAAGAGGTGGCCCGCTCGGGTGCAGGCAAGCGGCTGATCTTCGGGCCGGAATACATCATCCCCAATGCCTTCGACCCGCGGCTGATCTCGCGCGTGCCGGCGGCGGTGGCGCTGGCGGCGATGCAATCGGGCGTGGCGCAAAAACCGCTGACCGACCATGCGCGCTATGTGCGTGACCTGACGGGGCGGTTGGATGCGGCGGCCAATGCGCTGGAGAATATCCATGACGCGGTGCGTATTTCACCCAAGCGCACCGTCTTCGCTGAGGGCGAGGAGGAGAAGGTGATTCGCGCCGCCATCGCCTATGCCCATGCCGGCTATGGCACGGCGGTGCTGGTGGGGCGCGAGGAGCGGATAGGCGCCACCGTCGCCGCCCTGGGCGTGGCCCTGCCCGAGCAGGTGGAGGTGATCAATGCCCGCCTGTCTGACCGCACCCGTGGCTATGCCGATTGGCTCTATGCCAAGCGCCAGCGCGACGGTTTTCTGTTCCGCGATTGCCAGCGCCTGGTGAACCAGGACCGCAACGTCTTTGCCGCCTGCATGGTGGCGATGGGCGATGCGGATGCGCTGGTGACGGGCGAGACCCGCAGCTATTCGGCGGCGCTGGAAGGCGTGCGCATGGCGCTCGATGCCGATGCGCATGGCGTCCTCTTCGGCCTGACGATGATGGTGGCCCGCGTCTCGGGCACCGTGCTGGTGGCCGACACCGCCATCCATGAACGGCCGGATGCGGCAACGCTGGCGATGATCGCCCGGCGTGCGGCGGTGGCGGCGCGGCGGCTGGGGCTGGAGCCGCGCGTGGCCTTCCTTAGTTTCTCCACCTTTGGCGACCCCAAGGGCGTCATCCCCGGCAGCGTGCGCGAGGCGGTGAAGCTGCTGGACGCCGAGCCGCAGGATTTCGAATATGACGGCGAAATGGCCGCCGATGTAGCGCTGGACCCGAAGCTGAGGGAGGCTTTGTATCCCTTCTGCCGGCTCACCGGGCCGGCCAATGTGCTGGTGATGCCCGGGCTGCATGCTGCGCATATCCTCACCAAGGCGGTGCCGCATTTGACCAGCGCGACCACGATTGGGCCGGTGCTGATGGGGCTCGACAAGCCGGCGCAGATTGTGCCGATGCAGGTGGGGGTGAACCAGTTGCTGGATATGGCGTGTTTGGCGGCTTATCAGGCGGGGCCGCGCTAGGGGCTTCGGATCAAAGGCCGGCTTTCGCAGGCACATAGACCTGCCCGGCCTCGATCCTCACCGGCACCACCTCCAGCCCCTCGCCCTCGCAGGGGCCGGCCATGCACAGCCCATCCTCCACCCGGAACGTCGCGCCATGCGCGGCGCAGATGATCCGCTCGCCCGCCTCATCCAAAAACCGATGCGGCTGCATCTCCAGCGGCAACCCCACATGCGGGCAGGAATTCACATAGACGAAAACCGCCTCTCCCCGCCGCACGGCGAAAAGCCCGATGAAGCCGCCTGGCGCCGCCGGAAAGCCGCGCGAGCCGCCATCGGCGATGTCATCGAGCGCGCATAAGAGTCTCTCGCTCATTTCGGCTTCTTCCAGCCGCCCATCTTCGCCAGCTTCTTCCAATGTGGCTCGCTCACCGCCATCACCGAAAGCCGGCTCATCCGCACCAGGGCCAATTCGGCAAATTCGGGGTCGGCCTTGATCTCGGCCAGGGTGACGGGTTTGGGGAAGCCGCTCACCGTCTGCACATCCACGCAAACCCAACGGCCGGTCTCATCGGTGGGGTCGGGATAGGCCTCGCGCACCACCCGCACCACGCCGACAATTTCTTTGCCGATATTGGAATGGTAGAAGAATGACAGGTCGCCCTGCTTCATCGCCTTCAGGTTATTCGCGGCCATGGCGTTGCGCACGCCAGTCCATGGCTCCACGCCATTGGCCACCTGCTGATTCCAACCAAAAACGTCGGGTTCACTCTTCACCAGCCAATACGCCATGATTTCCTCGCAATTGTGCAGCCAAAGCTTTCGCCCCGGGCAATTCGTACCTAGATTGCGCTGGTGAGCACGGCAACAACAACACCTCGGGCGGTCTCCAGGCTGCATTTCCTGGCCAATCCTGGCCGATTCCTGCGCGTGACCGACTGGCTGCTGCCCTGGTTGACGGCGGCGGCGCTGGTCGTGCTGGGCATTGGCCTTGCCTGGGGCCTCGCCTTCTCGCCACCGGACTGGCAGCAGGGTGAGACGGTGCGCATCATGTATGTGCATGTGCCGATGGCTTGGCTGGCCATGGGTGGCTATACCGGCTTGGTGGTGCTCAGCGTCATGGCGCTGGTCTGGAAGCATCCGCTGGCCGATATCGCAGCGCGCGAACTTTCGCCCATCGGCGCCACCGCCACCGCGCTCTGCCTGCTCACCGGCAGCCTTTGGGGCCGGCCGATGTGGGGCACCTGGTGGGTGTGGGATGCGCGGCTGACCTCGGTGCTGGTGCTGTTCTTCCTCTGGGTTGGCCATGCCGCGCTGACCCGCGCCTTTGACGATCAGGAGCGCGGCGCCCGCATGGGGGCCATTCTGGCGCTGATCGGCGCGGTGAATGTGCCCATCGTGAAATTCTCGGTGGATTGGTGGAATACGCTGCACCAGCCGGCCTCGGTCACCCGCCTCGCCGCGCCGGGGCTGCATGTGGATATCCTCTACCCGCTGCTGACCTGCGCGCTGGGGTTTTCGCTGGCCTTCGCCGCGCTGGCGCTGGCCGCCACAAGGGCTGGGCTGCTGGAGCGGCGGCTGCGCGCCCTGCAAATGGCCGCGGCGCGCAAGGCAGAAAACCTGCCCGCAAATGACGGCCGGGGCATCGCGCCATGAGCTGGCATTGGTGGCACATCACCCTCAGCTACGGCGCCGTGCTGGGCAGCTTCGCGGCCCTTTGCCTGATCATCGCGGCGCGCATCCGCGCGGCGCGGAAAAACCTCGACCGGTTGGAACGCCACTGACATGACGCGCAAGCGCCGCCGCCTGACCATCCTGTTGCTCTGCGCGCTGGGCCTTGGCACCGCCACAGCGCTCACGCTCACCGCATTCCAGGATAATCTGGTCTTCTTCCGCAGCCCCAGCGATATCGCGGCCGAACCGCCACCGCCCGGCCGCGCCTTCCGCCTCGGCGGCCTGGTCGAGGAGGGCAGTGTCACCCGCGGCAGCACGCCGGAGGGCCGGCCCTCCATCGCCTTCCGCGTGACCGATGGGCGCAGCACCGTGGGCGTGCAATATGCCGGCGTGCTGCCGGATTTGTTCCGCGAGGGCCAGGGCGTGGTCACCCTCGGCCAGATGGGCCCAGGTGGAGTGTTCATGGCGCGCGAAGTGCTGGCACGGCATGATGAAAACTATATGCCGCCCGAGGTGGCCGAGGCGCTGCGCCGCTCGGGCCATTGGAACCCGGCCAGTGGCACGGCACCACCAGCCGGCGGCAGGCCCGGCGCATGATCCCCGAACTCGGCCATTTCGCCCTGGCCATGGCGCTGGCCTTCTGCGCCGCGCAGATGGTGCTGCCCATGCTGGGCGCCCGGGCAGGCGATGCCAGGATGATGGCCGCGGGCCAGCCGCTCGCCAATGCCGCCATGCTCTCAGTGCTGGTCGCCTTCATCTGCCTCGCCACCAGCTATGCGGTGAATGACACCTCGGTGGCCAATGTGGTGCAGAATAGTCATTCCGATAAACCAATGATCTATAAGATCACCGGCACCTGGGGGAATCACGAGGGGTCGATGGTGCTGTGGGTGCTGGTGCTCACCCTCTGCGGCGCTGCGGTGGCGGCTTTCGGGCGGGATTTGCCCAGCGTGTTGCAGGCGCGGGTGCTGGGGGTTCTGGGGGCGATTGCCACCGGCTTCCTGCTCTTCATCCTTTTCACCTCCAACCCTTTTGACCGGATGTGGCCCCCCGCGCCGGATGGCCAGGGGCTGAACCCGCTGCTGCAAGATTTCGGCCTCGCCTTGCATCCGCCCCTGCTTTACCTCGGTTATGTCGGCACTGCCGTCACCTTCGCCTTCGCCGTGGCCGCGCTGATCGAGGGAAGGGTGGATGCCGCCTGGGGTGCTTGGGTACGGCCCTGGGCGCTGGCCTCATGGGCGTTTCTCACCTGCGGCATCGCGCTGGGCTCATGGTGGGCTTATTACGAGTTGGGCTGGGGCGGATATTGGTTTTGGGACCCGGTGGAGAATTCCTCCCTGCTGCCCTGGCTGGCTTCCACCGCGCTGCTGCATTCCGCCATTGTGGTGGAAAAGCGCGGCGCGCTGAAAATCTGGACGGTGCTGCTGGCGCTGCTGGCCTTTGCGCTATCGATGCTCGGCACCTTCCTGGTGCGCTCGGGGGTGCTGAACAGCGTGCACACTTTCGCCGCCGATCCGGCGCGCGGCGTGTTCATTCTGGCGATGCTGGGATTTTACATTGGCGGCGCCTTCGCGCTTTTCGCCTGGCGGGCGCCTTCCATGGTGCCGCAGGGGGTCTTCGCGCCCATCTCGCGCGAGGGCGCGCTGGTGCTGAATAATTTGCTGCTGTGCTGCATTGCCGCCGTGGTGCTGGTGGGCACGCTCTACCCCTTGTTCCTCGATCTGGTGGCGGGGCAGATGATCTCGGTTGGCCCGCCCTTTTTCAATCTGGCCACCCTGCCGCTGGCTTTGCCGCTGATTGCCGCCATGGCGCTGGGGCCGCTGCTGCCCTGGAAGCGCGCCGCACTCTGGCCGGTGATACAGCGGCTTTGGTGGGCAGCGCTGCTCGCCCTGGGCGGCTTCGGCCTGGCGCTGGCGCTGACCGGGGCAAAATTCTGGCCAGCACTGGGTTTTGGCCTGGGGCTTTGGCTCATCGCCGGCGCGGCCACCGATATTGTTGATCGCATCGGCCTGTTCCGGCAGGGGGCGCGCATCGCGCTGACGCGGGCGAAAAACCTGCCCCGCTCGGCCTGGGGGGCGGCCATTGCCCATGCCGGCATGGGCGTCACCGCGCTGGGCATTGCCGGCATGGGGCTGGCCAGCGAAACCCTGGTGGCGCTCAACCCTGGCCAATCCACCCGCTTCGCCGGCTATGAATGGCGCTTTGATGGCGTGCGCGATGCGCCGGGGCCGAATTTCACCGCCCGCCGGGCTGATGTCTCGGTGCTGATCGAGGGCCAGGTCGCCTTTGTGATGACCCCGGCGCGGCGCACCTTCCCCATCGGCCGCATGACCACGACGGAGGCGGCCATCCGCACCAATCTGATGCGCGACCTCTACATCGTGCTGGGCGAGGAGCGCGATGGCGGCGCGGTGCTGCGCATTCATCACAACCCGCTCGCACCCTGGATTTGGCTGGGGGCCTATATCATGGCCCTCGGCGCCGGGGTTTCGTTGAGCGACCGCCGGGTGCGGGTGGCCGCCCCCAATCGTCGGCAGGCGGCGGCGGCGGCATGAGCGACCTCACCCCCCGTCCCCGGCGGCGCCTGCTGCTGGCAGCCCCGCTGGGCGTGGCAGCGCTGGGCGGCCTGGGCTTTTGGTACATGCTCTCAGGGCTGCAAAATGGCAGTTTTAACCCGCGCGGCGTGCCCTCGGCCCTGCTGGGGCGCACCCCACCCGATTTCACCCTGCCGCCAGTGGAAGGCATGAGCCATCCCGGCCTTTCCAGTGCCGATCTGCGCGGGCTGGCGCGGCCGGTGCTGGTGAATTTCTGGGCAAGCTGGTGCGTGCCCTGCATCATCGAGCACCCTCAATTCATGGCGCTGCAGGCTGAAGGCGTGCCAATCTTCGGCGTCTCCTACAAGGACCGCGCCGAGGATGCCCGGCAATTCCTCTCCCGCCGCGGTGATCCCTTCACCCGGCTCGGCGCCGACCCGCCGGGCCGCGTGGCCATCGACTGGGGCGTCTATGGCGTGCCGGAGACCTATTTGCTGGACCGCCAGGGCATCATCCGCTGGCGCTATGCCGGCCCCATCACCGCCGAGATCATGAATGAGGACGTGAAGCCCCTGCTGCGGCGCCACGCATGAGGCGGCTGGTTTTCGCCGCCCTGCTGGCGCCCGGCCTCGCCCTCGCCGCCTTCCTGCCCAGCGACCGGCTGGCCGACCCAGCGGCCGAGGAACGCGCCCAATCCATCGGGCGCGAGGTGCGCTGCATGGTCTGTCAGGGCCAATCCATCGAGGATAGCGACGCTGATCTGGCGCGCGACCTGCGCCGCATTATCCGTGAAAGGCTACAGGCCGGCGATGATGACGGCACCATCCGCGGCTATCTGCAAAACCGCTATGGCGATTTCATCCTGCTGCGGCCGCCCTTTTCGTTGGCCACCGGGCTGCTCTGGGCCACGCCGCTGCTGGCCCTGCTCTTTGGGCTTTTCCTTATCCGCCGCCGCCGCGCCGTGGTGGTGCCCGCCGCCCCGCTCACCGCTGAGGAACGCGCCCGGCTGGACCAGTTAAGCGGACAATCATGACCTGGATTCTCATCGCCGCCCTGGCGCTCGTGCTGCTGGCGCCGCTGGCCATGGCGCTCTACACGCCACCCGAAACACGGGACCGTGCGGAGGCTGACCGCGCGCTGTTCCACGCCCAATTGGCCGAGCTCGCCCGCGAGCGCGAGGCCGGCCGCCTGAGCGAGCCCGCCTATCACGATGCCATGCTGGAGGTGCAGCGCCGCCTCCTGGCCGCCCCGCCGCCGCCCGCTATGGCGGCGCGCCCCGGTGCCCGCGCGCCGCTGCTGGCCACGCTGCTGGCCGTGCCGGCCCTGGCGGTGGGCTTCTACCTGCTGCATGGCAGCCCCGGCCTGCCCTCGGCCAGCTTCGCAGCGCGACAGGAGCTGGGCACGCGTGATGAAATTCTGCTGGCCCAACTGCGCGCCCGCGTGGCCGAAATGCCGGCCGGCGATGTCCGCCGCCAAGGCCTGATCCTGCTGGGCAATGCCGAGCGCAATCGCAACCAGATCGGCCCCGCCGCAACCGCCTGGCGCGAGGCGCTGGATGCCGGCTTCGAGCCCGGCCTGGCCGGCGATCTGGCGGAGCTGGAGCTGGAGCGCGGCCAATCCGCCACCGCCCTCACCCTTCTGGCCCGCGCCATTGCCGAAGCGCCGGGCGACCCCAGGCTGCGCTTTCTGACCGGCGCGGCCGAGGCTGCGGCCGGCCGGCGCGAGATTGCCCGCGCCACCTGGCGCGCCCTGCTGGCCGATGCCCCGGGCGATGCGCCATGGCGCGCCACGGTGGAGGAAAGGCTGCGTGCTTTGCAATAATCCATGAGCTTGCCAGGACAGCGCCTTCGCGCCATGTCTTCGCCACTGCATCAAATCTGGTTGCTACAGGAGCCCCGTTCTTGACCTACGTCGTCACCGAAAGCTGCATCAAGTGCAAGTACATGGATTGCGTGGAGGTCTGCCCGGTGGACTGCTTCTACGTCGGCGAAAACATGCTGGTCATTCACCCGGATGAATGCATCGATTGCGGGGTGTGTGAGCCGGAATGCCCGGCCGAGGCCATCCTGCCCGATAGCGACGACAAGGCGACGCAATGGGTCGAACTCAACCGCACCTATGCCGCGCAATGGCCGAATATCAGCCGCAAGGGCGAGGCCCCGGCCGATGCCGATGCCTGGAAGGACGTGCCGGACAAGATGAAGCTCTTCGACCCCGCACCCGGCAAGCCGTAAGCGGGCCGATGCGGCCACAATAAAAAGGCGCCGCGGGCTTTCGCCCCGGCGCCTTTTTCATGGGCTATTCGCCGGGCACGGGGCCCGACGGATCAGGCCGCGGCAGCGGCCTTCTTCGCCTGGGCGCGCAGGATGCGGCGCTTGAGCGACTGCGCCTCTTCCGGCAGGCGGCGATCGGGCGTGCCGATCAGGAACGCGTCCAGGCCACCATTATGCTCGATGGTGCGGATGCCATTGGTCGACAACCGGATCTGGATCGAGGCGCCGAGCACATCGGAGAAGAAGGACTGCTCCTGCAGGTTGGGCAGGTAGCGGCGGCGCGTCTTGTTGTTCGCGTGGCTGACATTGTTGCCAGACAGCACACCCTTGCCCGTGATCATGCAGCGGCGAGCCATATCGAAAATCCCAAACACAATTGCCCATGGCACATGCCACGGGCGAGTTTCAAAACGAAGGCGGCGTATGGCGCAGCCCCGGCCCAGGGTCAAGGGGCGGGGCTTGGGGGTCAGCCCTGCTTCGGCAGGCTCGGCAGGTCGCGCAGCTCGCCGCTTTCCACTGAATGCAGCGCCTGGCGCAGCACATTGGCCACCGCACGGTCATCCATGCTGCGGGCGAGCAGCCCCAGGCAGCCGCCCAGCATGGCCGAGGCGGCGGAGATCGGGCTGATCTTCTGATCCATCATGTATTCGATGGCCTTGTCGACGATGGAGCCGGCATGGCTGAGGTCTTCGGGCGCGTCGCCCTCAAGGGTGGCTTGCATGAAACGTGTTATCCCTGGCTTGCGACCGCAGATGGGATGCTGGCGGCGTAACGAAAAGCGCCCGAAAATTACGTCTCGTTCAGGTCGCTTTTTCTGCCAGCGCCCTGGCACTTTGGCTGCGGTCCAGCCCGGCGGCGGCCTCCGCCGCGGCGGCCACCTCAGCGGCGGCCATGGCCTCGCTCTGCCGCTGCCAGAGCTGGGCATAGAGCCCGCCCTGGGCGATGAGCGCGCCATGGGTGCCGCGCTCGGTCACCATGCCCTCCTGCAACACCAGAATCTCATCCGCCTCGACCACGGTGGAAAGCCGATGGGCGATGACCAGCGTGGTGCGATTGGCGGCGACGAGGCGCAGCGCCTGCTGGATTTCCTGTTCGGTCCGGGTATCCAGCGCGCTGGTCGCCTCATCGAGGATCAGGATGCGTGGGTTCTTGAGGATGGTGCGGGCAATGGCCACACGCTGCTTCTCGCCGCCTGAGAGCTTCAGGCCGCGCTCACCCACCATGGTGTTGTAGCCATCGGGCATGCGCAGCACGAAATCATGCACCTGGGCGAGCTTCGCGGCCTCCACGATCTCCTCCTCGGTGGCGTCAGGCCGGCCATAGGCGATGTTGTAGCGGATGGTGTCGTTGAACAGCACCGTATCCTGCGGCACCACGCCCACGGCCTGGCGCAGGCTATCCTGGGTGACCTGGGTGATGTCATGGCCATCAACGCTGATCTTCCCGCCGGTCACGTCATAAAAGCGGAATAGCAGGCGGGAGATGGTGGATTTGCCCGCCCCGGTGGGCCCGACAATGGCCATCATCTTGCCCGCCGGCACCTCGAAGGAGATGCCTTTGAGAATCTGCCGGTCCGGCCGATAGGCGAAGCGCACATCATTAAAGCGCAGCGCGCCGGGGCCAGGCGGTAGGGCGGGGGCGCCGGGGGCATCGGCAATCTCGCGCTCCTCACGCAGCAGCCGGAACATGGCCTCCATATCGGTGAGGCCCTGCTTCATTTCGCGATAGACAAAGCCCAGGAAATTCAATGGGATGAAGAGCTGGATCATATAGGTATTCACCAGCACGAAATCGCCCACCGACATCCGGCCCGACACCACACCCTGCGCGGCCAGCACCATGATCACGGTCAAGCCACAGGCGATCAGCACCTGCTGGCCGGCATTGAGGCCGTTGAGCGACACTTCGGATTGCGTCCAGGCGGTTTCGTAGCGCGCCAGGGAATGGTCGTAGCGCTTCGCCTCATGCTTTTCGTTGTTGAAGTATTTCACCGTCTCGAAATTCAGCAGGCTGTCGATCGCCTTGGTATTGGCCTGCTGATCGGTCTCGTTCATCCGGCGGCGGAATTGCAGGCGCCAATTGGTGAACATCAGGGTGAAGGTGACATAGATGGCGATGGTGACCAGCGTCACCGCCGCAAAGGAAAAATCGAACATCCCCCACAGGATGATCGCCACCAGGATAATCTCCAGCAGGGTGGGGATGATGTTGAACAGCATGAAATCAAGCACGAAGGTGATGCCGCGCACGCCACGCTCGATGAGGCGCGTCAGCCCGCCGGTCTGCCTATCGAGGTGGTAGCGCAGGCTGAGCGCGTGCAAATGCTGGAAGACCTGCAGCGCAATCTGCCGGGTGGCGCGGGCCTGCACCTTGGTGAAGACGGCGTCGCGCAGCTCGGCAAAGACGCTGCTCAGCGCCCGCATGATGCCATAGGCGATGACCAGCGCGACGGGGATGACCAGCAGCGCCCCAGCGCCGGCGGTAGGTGCCAGCATGTCCACCGCCCGGGCATAGGCCAGCGGCACCAGCACATTGCAGCCCTTGGCCACCACCAGCAGCAGCAGCGAGATCACCACCCGCGCCCGCAGCTCGGGCTCGCCCGCCGGCCACAGATAGGGGGCGAGGCTCTTGAGCGTCTGCCAATGGGAGCGTTCGGCGGTGAGGTCGGGTTTGGTCATTCTATGGGAGATAGGATTGCCGGGGTGACATGAACACCGCCCCCCTGACCGGCCCCACGCGTTGTTACCGAATTGCCATACGCAGGCGGCACCAGATGGCCACGGCGAACATGGCAAACCCGGCCAGGGCAAAGGCCGCCCGGTAGCCTGCCGTCGCCATGATCGAGGCGAAAACCAGCGCCCCCGTGGTCTGCCCGGCGAATAGGCACATGGCAAAGGCCGAGACGGCGGTGGCCCGGGCTTCCGGCAGAGCCTCGGTCGCGCGCGCCTGCAACACGCCGTGGAAACTGTAGAACAGGAAGCCGGAAATGATCTGCGATGCGGCAATCACCTGCCAATTCGGCGCCCAGGCCACCAGCAGCAGCCCCGCCCCCAGCCCCATGCCGCCCCAGAGCAGCAGCCCCTTCTCCCCCAGCCGCCCCACCAGGCCGCGGGCAATACGGGTATAGATAAACGCACCCAGGCCGAAGCTGGCGACGATCAGCCCAGCCAGGCCCGGCGAGAGGTGAAAATCCTCAATCAGAAAGGCCGCGATAAAGGGAAACGCCCCACCAAACAGCAATGCACCATCCAAAAACGCCGCCACCATCAGCAGCCGCACGCTGGGTTGCCGAAACATTTTTGCATAAAGCCGGAACCCCGAGCCCCGCGCGCCCTGCGGCGCTGTCCGCCACATCGCCGAGCCCAGCTTGGCCGCCAGCAGCAACCCAATAGCCGCGGTAAAGCAGCCAAAGACGAGGAAGGAGGCGCGCCAGCCGAAATATTCGCCCAACACACCGGAAATTGGGCTGGCCAGCATTTGCGACATCACATTGCCGATGAGGAATTGCCCCAGCACGGCCTGGCGCTCGTGATAGGGCACGCTGTCGCCAATATGCGCCATGAGCAGGGGAATCACCGCGCCCGAGACCAGCCCACCCGCCGCCCGCAGCAGCGCCAATTGCGTCAGGCTGCCGGAAAACTCCGCGCCGATGGTGAAAATGCCAAACAACACCAGCGCAATGGCTGCTACCCGCAGCTTGCCAAAGCGGTCCCCCGCCGGCCCGGTGCCGATCTGCCCGCCGCCATAGGTGATCATAAAGGCGGCAATCAAGATGGAGACCGAGGCGGTGGGCACGCCAAAATCCTGGCCGATCAGCGGCAGCAGCGGGTCCATGATGCGCATGCCAGCACCGGAGGCGAAGCCGGCCATAGCGATGAGCGCGATGGAAACCTGGGGCGCGGCGGTGGTCACGCGCGCTTGGCGCGTTCGGTCGCGGTCTTCAGCTGCCCACAGGCCGCCAGAATATCCCGCCCGCGCGGCCGGCGGATCGGGCTGGAATAGCCGGCATCATTGAGCACCTCGGCAAAGGCCCGCACCGCCTCGGGCGTGGAGGTTTTATAGGGGCTGCCAGGCCAAGGGTTGAAGGGAATGAGGTTCACCTTGGCCGGAATATCGGCCAGCAGGCGAACCAGCTCATGCGCCTCGGCGATGCTGTCATTCACGCCGCGCAGCATGACGTATTCAAAGGTGATGCGCCGGGCATTGGAGGCGCCAGGGTAGCGCCGGCAGGCCGCCAGCAGCTCGGTAATGGGGTATTTGCGGTTGAGCGGCACAATCTCATTGCGCAGCGCATCATTGGTGGCATGCAGCGAGACGGCGAGGTTCACCCCCAGCTCCTGGCCGCATAAATCCATCATCGGCACCACGCCCGAGGTGGAGAGGGTGATGCGCCGGCGCGACAGGGCGATGCCCTCGTGATCCATGATGATGGTCAGCGCGGCGGCGATGTTTTCGTAATTATACAGCGGCTCGCCCATGCCCATCACCACGATGTTGGACAGGCGCCGGCCCTCCTCGCCCTTGGGTGTCGGCCATTCGCCATGGGAATCCCGCGCCGCCATAAACTGGCCCACAATCTCGGCCACCGAGAGATTGCGCACCAGCTTCTGCGTGCCGGTGTGACAAAAAGTGCAGCTCAGCGTGCAGCCCACCTGGGTGGAGATGCACAGCGCGCCCCGATCATGATCGGGGATATAAACTGTCTCCACCTGCTGCTGGTCGCGGAAATTGAACAGCCATTTGCGGGTGCCGTCGCTGCTGGTTTGCTCGGTGGTTACACCGGGGCGGCCGATGACGAATTGCTCCGACAGCTTGGCCTGCAAGGGCTTGGCAATGGTGTTCATGGCGGCGAAATCAGTCACGCCCTGGTGATAAATCCAGTGCCATAGCTGCTTGGCGCGAAAGGGTTTTTCGCCAATCGCTAGCATCTCGGCGGCAATTTCCTCCCGCCGCATGCCCACCAGCTCCCGCCGGCCATCGGCGAGCCTGGCGGCCGGTGGGTCGAAGAGCGCGGATTTGGCGCGGATGCGCTCCCGCTCCTCGGCATTGAGCAGCGCTTCGGGCGCCATATGGCGGATGGCCTGGGGGAAGGCCTTGTGTGGGGTTATCGGCGCGGCGGTGCTGTCGGTGGGCATTCGCGCGATATAGCCTCATACGCGGCAGAAAAACCGGCCAGCGGGAAAATATCCTGCGCCGTGCTGCGGCCATTGGGGCCGGGCGCGCGGGCCTGGGCCTCCCGGCCATTGCGCATGGCGGTGACGGCGGCGCGGCCATCGCGCAGGAAGGCATTGTCCTGGTTGGTATAGGCCGACAAATCGGCCGGGCCGATCACCAACCTCAGCTCAGCCCCGCGGCCAAAATTATAGCCGCTGCGAACCGCCACCTGATCGCGCCCAGCGGGCCGATGCGTCACCAGCAGCAGAATGTCTTGCGCATTGCGGCCGGGCACGCCCTCGTTGCGTGAGGCGCGGGTGAAGGCGTAGCAGATCCTCTTGCCGCCATCATGGTGGGTCGCCGCCGTCCAGGACTGGAAGGTGCCGAGCGGGCGCGGGCCGGCCGGCGCCGGGCTCTGGGCCGCGCTCTGGGCCTGGCCCAGGCCGGGAGCGAATACGGAAAGCAGCACGGCGACGGCGATCAGACTGCGCATGGTTACTAGATACGCCCCGGCGCGCTTTACCACCAGATACCCCGACGCCTCATGCAACCGCACGCGTCGCCGGCCGGAACTGCCAGCCCAGACACGCCACCCCCAGCGCCAGCCCCACCCAATGCGGATGCGGCAGGGCAAACAGCGCCTCGAACAGCGCGGGAAAGAGCAGCATCAGCCCCACCACCGTCAGCACGCCGCGCTCCAGCGCTGAGAGCGCATGGCGGGCAAAACCCTGCGCGGCCGCGGCCAGGGCCGCCAGCCCGCCGGTGGCAAGAAAAATCTGCCAGGCCACATCGCCCCAGTTCATCGTCGGCGTCAGGTTCAACAGCAGGCCCACGCCCTCAGGGTCGGTGACAAAGACAAAGGGCAGCACAAAGGCCGGCAGGGTGTATTTCCAGGCCATCAGCGTGGTGCGGTAGGGCCCGGCACCGGTGATGGCGGCAGCGGCGAAGGGGCTGAGCGCGGTGGGCGGCGAAACCTCGCTCAGCACCGCATAGTAAAAGACGAACATATGCGCGGCGTAATCCGGCACGCCCAGCTTCATCAGCGCGGGTGCGGCCACCACGGCGCAAATGATGTAGCTGGCGGTGACCGGCACAGCCAGGCCCACTACCCAGACGATCAGCGCCGTATAGATCGCCGTGATCACCAGCGAGCCGCCCGCCGCCTGGATGGCGATATCGGAGAATTTCAGCCCCAGCCCGGTCAGCGTGATCACACCCACGATAATGCCCGCACAGGCGCAGGTGGCGGCAATGCCGACGGATTGGTTGGCGCCATCGGCCAAGGTCTTGATCAGCTTGCGCGGCCAGAGCGCATGCTCCTTCGACAGGAAGGAGAGCGCCACCGCGAGGCCCATGGCGTAGAGCACCGCCAGCGTCGCGGAATAGCCCAGCCCCATAAAGAAGATGATCGCGATGAGGCTGGTGAAATGATACCACCCGCGCCGGAACATCGCCCCCACCGGCTCCACCACCATCGGCGGCGGCTCGCGGTAATCGGCCCGGCCGCGGATGCGGCGCTGGTCCAACTCCACCATGAAGAGCAGGCCGGCATAGTAGAGGCAGGTCGGCACCGCGGCCATCAGCAGCACGGACAGATAGGAAATCTTGAGATACTCGGCGATGAGAAACGCCGCCGCGCCCATGATGGGCGGCGAGATGATGGCACCCAGCCCACCCGCCGCCAGCAGCCCGCCGGCATCATCACCCTTATAGCCAACCTGGCGCATCATCGGCCAGGCGACGGTGCCGATGGTGACGGTGGTTGCGACACCAGAGCCGCTCGGCCCGCCCAGCAGAAACGCCGACAAGACCACCGTGCGCCCGGCACTGGCCGGCTTGCCGCCCGTCGCCGAGAAGCTGAAATCGACGAAATATTTTCCGGCCCCCGAATTGCTGAGAATGGCGCCGTAAATCGTAAAAAGAATGATCAGCGTGGCGGAAACATCCACCGCAGTGCCAAAAATCCCCTCCAGCGCTACCGAAAGATGCGGAATCAGCCGCTCCGCATCATAGCCGCGATGGGTCCAGGGCGCGGGCAGGTAATTGCCGAAAAACGCATAGAGAATGAAGGCAATGGCCACCACCGGCATGATCCAGCCGGTGGCGCGGCGCGTCGCCTCCAGCACCAGCGCGATCAGCAGCCAGCCCACCACGATATCCATGGGGTCGGGGAAGATGATGCGGTCCTGCAGATCATCGCCGCCCGAGATCAGGTACCAGGTGACGTAAATGGCGGCCGCCACCAGCGCCCAATCCCAGGGCATGAAGCGGTGGCGGAACCGCGCCATCGCCGGAAACAGCAAAAATCCCAGCACCATGGTGAAGCCCACATGGGCGAAACGCAGCGTGGTGGTGGGCACGATGCTCCAGGCGGCCCAGAGATGAAACAGCGACATCGCCAGCGCGATACCCACCGCCACATAGCCCAGCAGGCCGGAGAAATTGTTGCTGGCCCCCTCCTCGCTCTCGATCAGGGCGGTGATCTTCTTCGCCGTGACGGCATCGACGGAAGCGGGGTCCATGTCAGGCGGAAGGGCGGTATGGGGGCCGGACATCGGCAATCCTTATTGCTGGGCGAGGATCATAATTGCGCCTCATGGCGTGCCCAGCGGCAAATGTCACGCGATGCCCCAGGGCTACTGCGCCTGGGCCATCGCCACCCGCCGCGCCCGGCGCAGCTTGGCGGTTCCGGTGCGGGGATGGCCGGCAAGGCAGAGCAGCCGCCATTGAACAGGCGGTGGGCGTGGGATGAAGGAAGGTTTATTCAGCACCCAGGGTCGAGCGTCTTTGAGAAGGGCTGCGGTGTGATGCGGCGGGCGATGTTCTTCATGCTCTTCGGCGGTCTGGCCGAGGCGCTGGTCTGGCTGCTGGCCCGCGCCATGGCGCCGGGCGGCTTTACCCTGTTCGAGGCGCTGGCCCTTCTGGCCTACGCCGGCACCGTGCCCTGGGCAGCGCTCTCGGCCAGCAATGCGCTGCTGGGCTTTGCCGTGCTGATGGCCAGCCGCAACCCGGCCGCCTGCGTGCTGCCAGCGCTGCGCGAGGTCAGGCCCGCCATGCCTGCCGGCCATACCGCCATCATCATTTGCATCCGCAGCGAGGATATGGCGGCGGTGCTGCCGCCCCTGGCCCGCCTGCTGGATGGCTTGGCGGCAGCGGGTGTGGCGAGCCATTTCACCCCCTGGTTCCTCAGCGATACGCCCGAAGGCCCGGCCGCCCAGGCCGAAGCCGCCGCCATTGCCGGCTTCACCGCCCGCTACCCCGCCACCCGCTATCGCCGCCGCGCCGAAAACACCGGCTTCAAGGCCGGCAATGTGATGGATTTCTGCGACCATCACGCCGCGGGCGCCGAATTCATGCTCTGCCTGGATGCCGATAGCGAAATGACGGCCGAGGCGGTGCTGCGCCTGGTGGCCTGCATGGCGGCCGAGCCCCGGCTGGCCATCCTGCAGCAATTGATCGTCGGGCGCCCGGCGGGTGCGGCTTTCCCGCGGCTTTACCAGTTCGGCATGCGCGCCGGCATGCGGCTCTGGGCCACCGGCCAGGCCTGGTGGCAGGGCGATGAGGGGCCGTATTGGGGCCACAACGCCATCATTCGCATCGCCCCTTTCCGGGCGCATGCGCGGCTGGAGGCGCTGCCCAATGGCAGCCCCATCCTCAGCCATGACCAGGTGGAGGCCGCGCGGCTGCATGCCGCGGGCTGGAAGGTGGCCATGCTCCCCATCGAGGCCGGCAGCCTGACCGCCACCCCGCCCGCTTTGCCGGAATTCATCGGCCGCGAGGCGCGCTGGGGGGCGGGCAGCATGCAGTATTTTCGCCTCTTCCGCCTGCCGGGCCTGACCTGGATGGGGCGCTGGCAATTCGCCCAGGCGATTATGCTCTTCGCCGTGGCGCCGCTATGGGCGCTGGTGCTGGTCTTCGCGCTGGCCGATGCCGCCACCGGGGGCGGGGGGGCCGACGCGTCCCGGCTGGCCCTGGCCATGCTGGCCGTCTGGGCCGCGCTGCAAGCGCCGAAATGGCTGGGCTTTGCCGAATTGCTGCTCAAACCTGCCCTGGCCGCCGAATATGGCGGGCGGGCGAAGGTGCTGCGCGGTGCAGCGCTGACGCTGCCCTTCACGCTGCTGCTGGATTCCATCAGCGCCTGCAACACCGCTTTGGTGCTGGCTTTGCTGCCCTTCCGCCAAAAGCCCGGCTGGGCGGTGCAGAACCGCGCCGAGCGCGGCGTGGGGTGGTGGGATGCGGCAAGGCTGTTCTGTCCGCATACGCTGTTCGGTGTGCTGGCGCTAGCCCTGCTGCCGCTCGCCGCCTGGCCCTGGGCGCTGCCCTGGCTGGCCGGGCTTGTGCTGGCCGTGCCGTTTTGCGTGCTGACCGCAGCGCCCGGGGTTTCCGCCTGGCTGCGGGCGCGCGGGCTGGCAGCCACGCCGGAGGAGCTTGCGGCTAATCCGCCCGCAGCCCCGCTGCCCTGACCACCGGCGCCAGCGCCGCCTGGCTGCGCGCCTGATAATTCGCCGTCTCCTCCGGCGTGGTGAACCAGGCCGAGGCGCCCAATTCCAGATAGCTGGCCTGCAGATCCGGCGCGGCAAGCGCCTCGCGCATTAGGCCAGACAGGCGGGTGATGACAGGGGTGGGAATACCGGCCGGGCCGATCAGGCAGGTCCAGCTCACCACATCAAAGCCGGGCAGGGTTTCCGAAATCGCCGGGATATCGGGTGCGGCGGGGCTGCGCCCGGCCGAGGTGACACCCAGCGGCCGCACCCGCCCCTGCCGGCTGAGGGTGAGCGTGCCCGGGATATTATCGAACATCATGCTCACCCGCCCCGCCAGCAAATCGAGCTGCGCCGGGGCGCTGCCGCGATAGGGCACATGCACCATCCGCACCCCGGCCATCAGGTTGAACATCTCACCCGCCAGATGCAGCGAGGTGCCGGGGCCGGCCGAGCCAAAGGTCAGCTCCCCCGGCCGCGCCCGGGCCAGGGCAATCAGCTCGGCCACATTCTGTACCGGCAGGTCCAGATTGACAGCCAGCAGATTGGGCAGTTGCCACATGCCTGAGATATAAGAAAAATCCCGCGCCACATCGAAGGGCAGCGAGGCATACATGCTCGGCGCCACGCCATGGCTGGCAATGCCGCCCAGGCCCAGCGTATAGCCATCGGGCCGCGACTTCGCCACCACATCCACCCCCACATTGCCGCCCGCGCCGGAGCGGTTCTCGACGATGAATTGCTGCCCGGAAAGCTCCGTCAGCTTTTGGCACAGCCGGCGGGAGAGCGTGTCCGTCGGCCCGCCGGGCGGGTAGGGGTTGATGTAGCGCACGGTCTGCGCCGGCCATGGCGCCTGGGCCAGTGCAGGGGCCAGTGCCGGGGCAGCCATGGGCAAGGCCAGCGCGGTGCGGCGGCTGATGGACATTTTGGTTCCCTCCATTTGAGGGCCATGCTGGCCTGGAGCCGGGGCCATACGCCAGCAAAATCAGCCGAGCAGCCGCCCCAGCACCCGCGCCGTGTAATCCACCACGGGGATCACCCGGCCATAATTGATCCTGGTCGGGCCGATCACGCCAATCGCGCCCACGATCTTCTGCTGCGCATTCTTGAACGGCGCCACCACCATAGACAGCCCAGCCGAGCTGAAGACGCCATTCTCAGCGCCGATGAAAATCTTCACCCCCTCACCCTGCTGCGCCATTTCCAGCAGGCGCAGCGTGGTCTCCTGCGCCTCCAGCCGCTCGAACAGCGCCTGAATTTCATGCACCCGGGCCATATGGTCCAGGTTTTCCAGCAGCCGGGCCTGGCCGCGTAGGATCAGGCTGCCGCCCGAGGCCGCACTGCCGCCGGCCAGCGTGCCCAGCCCCGCCTCGACCACCTGATTGGTCAGCGCATCCAGCGCGGTGCGATTGGCGGCGACTTCGGTGCCGACATCCTCGCGCAGTTCCTCCAGCGTGCGGCCGGCGAGGCGGGCATTGAGATAATTGCTGGCCTGCACCAGCGAATTCGGCGGCAACCCCGCCGGCACCTCGATGACGCGGTTCTCTACCTGGCCATCGGCGCCCACCAGCACCACCAGCGCGCGGCCCGGGCCGAGGGGGACGAATTCCACATGCTTGACCACCGCCTCGGATTTCGGCGCCACCACCAGCCCGGCGGCACCGGCGAGGCCACTGAGCATCTGCCCCGCCTCGGCCAGCGTGTCTTGCAGCGAGCGGCCATGCGCGGCGCAGCGGGCGGAAATCGCCTCCCGCTCCGCCTCGCCCAGATCGCCGAATTCCAGCAAACCATCGACGAAAAGCCGCAAGCCCCGATCGGTGGGCAGCCGGCCCGCGGAGGTATGCGGCGCATAAATCAGCCCCGCCTCCTCCAAATCGCTCATCACATTGCGGATGGAGGCGGGCGAAAGCCCCATCGGCAAGCGGCGCGACAAGGTGCGGCTGCCCACCGGCTCGCCGGTATGGACATAGAGCTCGACCAACTCGCGCAGAATGGCGGTGCCGCGGCCATCGAGGGCCGAGGAGCTGAGTAAGGGCGCAGCGGCCCGGAAAGGGGGCGTGTGCATTGTGCACATTCTAGGGAGCCGACGCGGAAATGTCCAAATCCATCCCGTGGGCGCGGTGAGAAGATTGCGCTAGTATGGGCTTACCGAGGGAGATTTCTGGCATGAACCGACGCGCAATCCTGGCCGCCCCCAGCTTGGCCACCCCGGTATTCCTCACCCGCGGCGCCCAGGCCCAGGCGCCGCGAATCGTCACCGAGGAATTCATGGTGCCGGTGGGCGATGGCCAAGAGGTGTTTCTGCGCAATAAGCGGCCGGAAAGCTTGGCCAGCTTCACCCCTGGCCGCACCCTGCTGATGGTGCATGGCGCCACCTACCCGGCCTCAACCGCCTTCGACCTGCCCTTGGGCGGGCTGTCCTGGATGGATTACATCGCCGGCCGGGGCTTTGATGTCTGGTGCCTGGACCTGCGCGGCTATGGCCGCAGCACCCGCCCGCCGGAAATGTCGCAGCCGGCCGAGGCCAACCCGCCCCTGGTGCGCGGCGAGCAGGCGGTGGCCGATATTGCCCGCGCCGCCGCCTTCATCCGCGAGCGCCGCGCGCTGCCGAAATTGACCCATCTGGGTTATTCCTGGGGCACTGCGCTGATGGGCCGCTTCGCCGCCGATAACCCGACCTTGGTGGAACGCCTGGTGCTCTACGCACCGGTCTGGCTGCGCCAGGGTGCCTCGCTGGCCGATCCAGGCGGGGCGCTGGGGGCCTATCGTTTCGTGACGCAGGAGGCGGCGCGCGCCCGCCGCGGCGCCGGCGTGCCCGAGGCGGCACGCGCCACTCTGGTACCGCCCGGCTGGTTCGAGCATTGGGCCGGGGTGACCTGGGCGACCGACCCTGAGGGCATGCGCCGCAACCCCGCAGCCCTGCGCGCGCCCAATGGCAGCGTGGCCGATGGCCGCGAATACTGGGCCGCCGGCCGGCCCTTCTATGACCCTGCGAAGATCACCGCCCCCACCCTGCTGGTGCTGGGCGAATGGGACCAGGATACGCCCCCCTATATGGCCAATACGCTCTTCCCGCTGCTCACAGCGAGCACGGGCAAGCGGCTGGTGCTGCTGGGCGAGGGCACGCATGGCATGTGGATGGAGCGCAATCGCGGCGCCTTGTTCCAGGCGGTGCAGATTTTCATTGAAGAATCAGCCGGCTAACTTGGAGGCGCGTGGCGCCTTCAGGCCCATTCCTCCTTAACGCCCTGGGGGCGACATGCGAGCACCGGTCGGGGCGGGCGAATCGCCCCGGGCCGGCCGAGATGCCAGCCCTGGCCATAATCCGCGCCCAGGCGTTTCATCAGGCTGGCATGCTCGGCGGTTTCGATACATTCGGCGATGACCTTGGCACCGACCGCGAGTGAGAGATCGACCATGGCGGCGATGAAGCTGCGGTCCCGCTCCTGCTGCATGGCCGCGGCAACAAAGCTGCCATCGACCTTCACATAGTCGATCGGGAAGCTCTTGAGATAGCGGAACGCCGCAGCACCGGCGCCGAAATCATCGAGGCATATCGGCACCCCGCGCCCGCGCAACTCCTGCATCGTGTCCCGCGCGGCGGCCTCGTGCTCAATCTCAGCACTTTCCGTCAACTCGACCATGAGGCGGGCAGCGGCCCTGGGGGAGGAATCCAACGCGGCGCGGAGGCGGCTGCGAAAGGCCGGGCTCTGCATCGACAGGCCAGAGATGTTAACCGCGATATGCTCTCCGGCATTGAGCTGCGGAGTGGCCTGCATGGCCTGTTCCAGCACGGCGAGGTCCAATTCCTCGGTCAGGCCGACCATTTCCGCCAGATTGACGAATTCCGCCGGCCCGCCATTGGGGCCCAGAATGCCCTTTTGGGGCCGCAGCAGCGCCTCGTAATGGTGCAGCCTGCCATCGCCCAGCGCGCAGATGGGCTGGAATTCCAGGCTGAAATTACGCCCCTCCAGCGCGCGGCGAAGGGTCTGGCTGCGCATCGCCACGTCCTCCACAAAGCCGGCCAAGCCTGCACCAAACCCCTCCTCATACACCGCCTTGCTGCCGCCGGAGGCGAAGACCGACAGGCAGTAGCGTATCGCCCGGGCCGATTGGACGGGCGAAAGCCCCCCCATGGATAGCGGCAGGGTATCAATCCGCAGGGCATTGCGCAGGCCCTGGCTGGGCATCATGGCGTCCAGCGCATCGCCCAGGCCTGACAGGTCGGGCAGCTTGGCGCCTTCACCTGGCATCACGCTGAAGCGGCCGGGCGCCACCTCCGTCGCCAAAGCGCCGCCATCGCGCTCCAGCACCCGGTTGATATGCGGCAGCAGGGTATCGGGCGTGGCGCCGCTGATCTCGATCAACCCCAGCCGGTCGGGTGGTAGGGCCCGCCTATCCGCCGCGGCGCGGCGAATCCGGCCCTCCACATCGCGCAGCATGGCAGCGGGGCCGCACGGCGTGGCGCCGGGCGCGATGGGCACCGGAGGTGGCGCGAAGCTCAGGCATAGCCGCCTGGGATGGCCTGGCATGTCGAGATACAGGCCCGAGACGACAAAGGGCGTGGCATTGTCATCACTCAGCGCAATGGCCGAGGGCTCCAGCCGGCCGCGCACTGGCAGCATGGCCAGGGCGGTGTGGAAGGCGCCGCGGTCCTTCAGCGCGATGAGATCAGACACCGGCATGCCCAACACCGCCTCAGGCGGCAGGTTCAGCCGTGCGCGGAAGGCCCCGGTGGCGACGATGATATGGCCATGACAATCTGTCTCCACCAGCATCTCGGCTGCAGCAAAGGCAAAAGCGACGTAACGCTCCATCGCGCCCAAATGGCCGATGCTATGTATCGCCGACTGCATGAGCGCCCCCATATCGTGCCCCAGAAATCTAGGGCAGGGAAACTAATGCCAGATTAAAGCAGCGCCTGGGGGATCACGTTTCGAGGAGCTTGACCCGCCGGCCATCCACCCCCAGCGCCAGCCGCCCCGCCTTGAGCGCCAGCGCGGCCTCGCCAAAAACCTCGCGCCGCCAGCCCTTCAGTGCCGGCACATCCGGCGCGGCCTCGGTGGCCAGACGGTCAAGATCATCGCTATTGGCCAGCAGGCGGGGGGCGACGTTATGCGCCTCGCTCTTGGCCGCCAGCAGCACCTTCAGCAGCGCCACCAGCGCGGGCGAGGCGACGGGGCCGGGCCGGTTCTCGCGCATCTCCGGCAGGGCGGTATCGGGCAGCGCCCGCGCCTCGGCAATGGCCGCCACCAGCGACAGGCCAGATTTGCCCTTGGCAAAACCCTCCGAAATGCCCCGCGCGCGGGCCAGCTCGGCGGCGTTGGAAGGCGTGGTGGCGGCAATCTCCAGCAGCGTCTCGTCCTTCACCAGCCGTTGGCGGGGAATATTGATGCGCTGCGCCTCGCGTTCGCGCCAGGCCGCCACAGCGCGCAAAATGCTGAGAAAACGCCGGTTTCCGGTGCGTGGGCGCAGCTTTTCCCATGCCGTCTCCGGCGCCTGGATATAGCCGGCCGGGTCTTGCAGCGCGGCCATTTCCGCCGCCACCCAATCGAGCCGCCCCTCGCGTGACAATTGCTCGACCAGCTTCTGATAAATCACCCGCAAATGGGTGACATCGGCGGCGGCGTAATCCACCTGCGCCTCCGAGAGCGGCCGGGCCGACCAGTCGGAAAACCGATGCGCCTTGTCGATTGCAGCACCGGCGAGGCCGCGGGCGAGGCTATCATAACTGGCCTGATCACCATAGCCGGCCACCATGGCAGCGATTTGGGTGTCGAACATCGGCGTGGGCACGGCGCCGTATTTGAGCAGAAAGATTTCCACATCCTGCCGCGCGGCGTGGAACACCTTCACGACATTGGGATTGGCCAAAAGATGCCCAAGAGGCGAAAGGTCAAGGCCTTCGGCTTGCGCATCAACCACGGCCACATCCTCGCTTCCGCCCAACTGCACCACGCAGAGCTCCGGCCAATAGGTCCGCTCGCGCATGAACTCCGTGTCCACCGTCACGAAACCTTCCGTGGCGAGGCGGGCGCAAAGCTCGGCGAGTTCCATGCTGGTGGTGACCAGGCGGGTGGGCGGGAATGCGAGGGGTTCGGGGCGCTGCATGCCCCGCAACTAGAGCATGGGGCCGAGGGCGCAAGACGGAATATTCGACTTTACAGCGACTGAGCCACAACAGGAAAGGCTAGGGAGACAAGGCAATGACGAAAAAACTGGCAGCTGAATTCATCGGCACGCTCTGGCTCGTGCTCGGCGGCTGCGGCAGCGCCGTGCTGGCGGCAAAGTTTCCAGAGGTGAGCATTGGTCTGGTGGGCGTCTCCTTCGCCTTTGGCCTGACGGTGCTGACCATGGCCTATGCCATTGGCCATGTCAGTGGCTGCCACCTCAACCCGGCGGTGACCTGCGGCCTGGTCGCGGCGGGAAAATTCCCCTTTGAGGAGGCACCAGGCTACATCATCGCGCAATGTGCCGGCGCCTGCGCGGGGGCCTTCCTGCTCTTCACCATCGCCTCCGGGGCTGCGGGTTTCGCCGGCGTGGGCGGGTTTGCCGCCAATGGCTTTGGCGCGCATTCGCCGGGCGGCTTCTCGATGAACGCGGTCATCATCACCGAAATCGCGATGACCTTCTTTTTTCTCACCATCATCCTGGGCGCCACCTCCACCGCGGCGCCGGCAGGCTTTGCGCCCATCCCCATCGGCCTGGGGCTGACCCTGATCCACCTGATTTCCATTCCGGTCAGCAACACCTCGGTCAATCCGGCGCGCAGCCTGGGGCCGGCCTTATTCGCCGAGGGGGCTTGGGCTTTGCCGCAGCTTTGGGTGTTCTGGGTGGCGCCAATACTGGGCGCGGTGCTGGCCGGGCTGGTGGCGCGCTGGCTGCAGGAAGCCGAGGGCTGAGCGCCCCGCGCTTGACAGAGAAATCTCTCTGGCCCCTGTAGGGGGTCCTAAAATCAGACCAGGGTTACCCATGCACGCCTACCGCACCCATACCTGCGGCGCGCTCCGCGCCGAGCACGCGGGCCAAACCGCCCGCCTTTCCGGATGGGTGCACCGCAAGCGCGACCATGGCGGTCTGCTCTTCATCGATCTGCGGGACCATTACGGCGTCACCCAATGCGTGGTGACGCCCAATTCCCCGGTCTTCGAAGCGGCCGACAAGCTGCGCCCGGAAAGCGTGGTGACGCTGACCGGCGATGTGGTAGCGCGCGAGGGCGGCATGGTGAACGAAAGGCTGCCCACCGGCGCCATCGAGATGCGGGTGCGCGAGCTTATTGTGCAGGGCGCGGCCGAAGTGCTGCCCATCCAGGTCGCCGGCGAGCAGGAATTCCCCGAGGAACTCCGCCTGCGCTACCGCTTCCTCGACCTGCGGCGCGAGCGCCAGCACCGCAACCTGCTGCTGCGCAGCGGCGTGATCGCCTCCATCCGCCGGCGGATGATCGAGCAGGGTTTCACAGAATTCCAGACGCCCATCCTCACCGCATCCTCGCCCGAAGGCGCGCGCGACTTCCTGGTGCCTGCCCGCAACCACCCCGGCAAATTCTACGCCCTGCCGCAGGCCCCGCAGCAATTCAAGCAATTGGCGATGGTGGCGGGCTTTGACCGCTACTTCCAAATCGCCCCCTGCTTCCGCGATGAGGCCTCCCGCGCCGACCGCAGCCCGGGCGAATTCTACCAGCTCGATTTCGAGATGAGCTTTGTCACCCAGGAAGACGTCTTCGCCGCCATCGAACCGGTGCTGGCCGGCGTCTTCGAGGAGTTCAACGGCTTTACCGGCGCGAAGCGGGTGGTGACCCCCGCCCCCTTCCCGCGCATCCCCTATGACACCGCGATGCTGGAATTCGGCTCCGACAAGCCCGATCTGCGCAACCCGCTGCGCATCACCGATGTGACGGCGCAATTTGCCGGCGGCGCCTTTGGCCTTTTTGCCAAGGTGACGGCCGGCGGCGGCGTGGTCCGCGCCATTCCCGCCCCCGGTGCGGCCGCCCGCCCGCGCTCCTTCTTCGACAGCCAGAATGAATGGGCGCGCAGCGAGGGCGCGGGCGGCCTGGGCTATATCTCCTTCGCCAATGGCGAGGCGGTGGGCCCTATCGCCAAGAATCTGGAGCCCGAGCGCGTAGCCGCCATCAAAGCCGCCTGCGGCCTGAAGGATGGCGACGCCGTCTTCTTCTCCGCCGGCAAGGAGCTGGAGGCCGCCAAACTCGCCGGCAAGGCGCGCAACCGCATCGGCCAGGAACTCGGCCTCTATGAGGAAAACGCCTATCGCTTCTGCTGGGTCACCGATTTCCCCATGTACGAACTGAACGAGGAAACCGGCCTGATCGATTTCAGCCACAACCCCTTCAGCATGCCGCAGGGCGAGCTGGAGGCGCTGAACACCATGAACCCGCTCGACATCAAGGCCTATCAATACGATATCGTGTGCAATGGCATCGAACTCAGCTCCGGCGCCATCCGCAACCACCGCCCGGAAATCATGCTCCGCGCCTTCGAAATCGCCGGCTATGGCCCCGATGTGGTCGAGGCGCGCTTCGGCGGCATGCTCAACGCCTTCCGTTACGGCGCGCCGCCGCATGGTGGCTCGGCCCCGGGTATCGACCGTATCGTCATGCTGCTGGCCGATGAGCCCAATATCCGCGAGGTCATCCTCTTCCCGATGAACCAGCAGGCCGAGGATCTGATGATGGGGGCCCCGGCCCCGGTCGAAGCCCTGCGCCTGAAGGAACTTTCCATCAAATTGGACCTGCCCCCGCCCAAGACAGGTGCAACGCCACCCAAAACCGCCTAAATACAGGCGATGAAATACGTCCTCCTTGCTGCCGTGCTGGCCCTGGCGCCGGTTTTTGCGAATGCCGCCGGCCCGGTGGAGGGGGCAGCCGATATGGTGGCCCACCGCGCTGCCTATCGCCTCACCCTGGATCGCTCGCGCGACACCGCGGGCATCCAGCGGGCCGAGGGTGCCATGCTGTTCGAGGTGCAGGATGCCTGCGAGGCCTGGGCCACCCGCCAGCGCTTCACCCTGGTGGTGACGGATAGGGACGGCAATACGGTCGAGACCAGCAGCGATTATTCCACCCTGGAGAGCAAGGATGGCCAAACCCTGCGCTTCTCGCTCACCCAGGTGACCGAGGGTGCGGTGACCAGCCGCGTCTCCGGCGAGGCCACGCAGACCGAGGCCGGCGGCCGGGTCGTGTTCACCGACCCGGTGCCGAATGAAATGCGCCTGGCCCCCGGCACGCTTTTCCCGATGATCCACACCATCCGTGCCCTGGCCGCCGCCCGCGCCGGGCAGCGCCTGCTGTTGGCACCGCTGCTGGATGGCACCACGGCCGATGGCCCGCAGGACACGACAACGGTCATCACCGGCGGCTGGCAGGCGCCTGCCGAGAATAGCCGCTTCCCCGCGCTGGCCCCCTTCGGCCATGCCCGCATGCGCATCGCCTTCTTCGAGCCCGGCCAGCAGGGTGGCGCTTCCACCCCGGGCTATGAGGTCTCGCTGCGCTATTGGGCCAATGGCGTGGCCGATGAGATGAAGATGGATTTCGGCGAGTTCATCGTCAATGGACAGATGCTGGAACTGGCGCTGGCGCCGAGCGGCGGGTGCTAAACCCGCCGCAAATTCCACAAAAACGGGTTCGGGCCCTGCAACACCCCGGACAAATCCGCCCGGAAGGCAGTGCGCAGCCGGAACAACCCGGTCGGCGCAAAGGGCACCGCATCCCAGGCCAGTTCCTGCAGCTTCGCCATGGCATCGGCCTGCGTGGTGGCATCCGGCGCCTCAATCCAGCGCACCGCCTCGGCCTCCACCGCCGCATCCTCCGGCCAGCCGAACCAAGCCGCTTGGCCATTCATGCGGATAATCGGCGAGACGGCAGGGTTGGCGATGCCCGGGGCCGGAAAATTGGTGTTGTGCAGGCTCCAGCCACCCTGGGCCGGCGGGTTGCGGCTGGCGCGCCGCGCGATGGTGGTGGCCCAATCGGCCTCAACCAATTGAATATTCACCCCCAGGCGGCGCATCACATCCGCCGTCACCCGGCCCTGCTGGGTCACGGCCGGGAAGTCCGAGGGGTTCACATGCACAATTGGCTCGCCATTATAGCCTGCCTCGCGCAGGGCATCGCGGGCGCGCTGCATCGCCGCCTCGCCGCGCGTCGCAGGGGTGAATTCGCGCGTCGCCGGCAGGCCGCAGGGGAACATCGCATGGCATTCCTGCCAGTCACCCGGCAGCGCCACCGCCTGCATGAAGTCGCTCTGCACCAGCACATCGCGGATGGCGCGGCGCACCCGCACATCATTGAACGGCGCGTGCAAATGGTTGAAGCGCAAAAACCCCAGAAACCCGTTGGGATCATAAACCTGAGTGCGGGTGTTGCGGTCCCGCTCCAGCGTGGGCACCAGGTCGGGCAGCGGGTATTCGATCCAGTCGATCTCGCCGGTGCGCAGCGCCGCCGCCGCCGTGCCGCCATCGGGAATCCAGACCATCTCCAGCCGGTCAAAATGCACCCGCTTGCCGCCTGACGCCGCCTCGGCCGCTTCGGCGCGCGGCATATAGGCCTCGTTCTTGGCATAATGCGCGCGGGCACCTTGGTTGAACTCACCGGTAATGAACCGCCAGGGGCCGGAGCCGATCATGTGCTCGGCCCCCAGCGGGCGGTCAGCCGGCAGGGCGGCAATGCGCTCGGGCATCATGAAGCACGGGCTGGCGGCAGGCTTGGCCAGCGCATCCAGCAGCGCCGGGAAGGGCCGCTTCAGCCGAAAGACCACGGTGCGGTCATCACTGGCGAAAAGCTCCTCCGTGGCGCGCAGCAGCACGCCGCCAAAGCCATCACGCGCCGCCCAGCGCCGAATACTGGCCACGCAATCCGCCGCCCGCACCGCCTCGCCATCATGCCAGCGCAAACCCTCGCGCAGGCGAATCTCCCAGCGCAGCCCATCGGCGGAAACGCTATGCCCCTCGGCCATTTGCGGTTGCGGCCGCAATTGCCGGTCGGCGCCATACAGCGTGTCAAACACGCAAAATCCATGTGTGGTGACAATGGTGGTGGGGTTGAAAATCGGGTCCAGCGCGGCAAGTGCCGCCTGCGGCATGAAGCGCAGGGTTCTGGCCCGCGCGGTCTGCGCAATGGCTGGTGTGGCGGCCGCAGCGGCCAGAAAAACGCGACGCTTCATCCCATTCCCTCCATATGGCAAACCGGACGCAAGGTGGGACAGGGGCACGCGCACGGCCTAATGCACCCTCCCTACGCCGGTTTTAACCGGATCAGGTTCCAAGGTTCGCGGGATGCGTCCCGTCTCTCAGTCCCGACAAAGGGGCTCACCCAGGTAACCTGGGTTTTCTGCGCGCCTTGCCGGCCGGTGGCAAGTGGGGGCTTTGACAGCCGCCCCCCACCGGCCTCACCCTGCCCATACAAACGCGGCGGGGAAGTAGCGTGAACAAACCATTCGAAGGCGTGGCCGAACTGGAGGAGGCCGGCTATGCCGATGATCTGCGAAAATTCCGCCTGCGCGATTACGGGCCGGAGGATTGGGTGGGCCTGGTCCTGCTCTGGACCACCGCCGGCCTCGTCTTCACCCAGTTCTTCTCCCGTTATGCGCTCAATGACAGTGTGGCCTGGACCGAGGAGGTGGCCCGCTACCTGTTGATGGTGCTCACCTTCATCGGCAGCGCCGGCGCAGTCCGGCGCGGCACCCACATCCGCGTCGAAGTGCTGGAACAATCCCTGCCCATGCCGGCTCGCCGAGTGCTCTGGGCCATCCTCGATGCCGGGCGGCTCGCCTTCTGGGTCTTCTGTACCGTGGTCGGCTATGATCTGGCGGACCGCATGGGCGTGATGCCGATGGATAGTTTCCAATCCACCCTGGGCTGGGTGTACTGGCCCATCTTCGTGGGCTTCCTGGCCATGAGCATCCGCGAGGCGCTGTGGATATGGCGCCGCTGGCGGCATGGCGACGCACCCAACACCCAGGATGTCATCGCATGACCGCCGCCATCCTGCTTTTCGGCTTTTTCGGCCTGCTCGCCATGGGCTTCCCGGTGGCCATAGCCCTCGCCGGCTCCGGCATCGTCTTTGCCTATATCGATGGCACCATCCCCATGCTGGCCATCGTCCACCGCATGGCCTCGGGGGTGGATAGTTTCCCGCTGCTTTGCGTGCCCTTCTTCATCATGGCCGGGCTATTGATGAACACCTCCGGCATCACCGAGCGGATTTATGATTTCGCCGTGGCCGCGGTGGGCTGGATGCGCGGCGGCCTGGCGCAGGTGAACGTCATCGGCTCGGTCATCTTCGCTGGCATGTCCGGCACCGCGGTGGGCGATGCGGCGGGCTTGGGCACCATCGAGGTCCGCGCCATGAAGGCGCATGGCTATGACCCGAAATTCGCCGTGGGCATCACCGCTGCCTCCTCCATGCTGGGGCCGCTGCTGCCGCCCTCCCTGCCGCTGGTGATTTATGGCGTCTCGGCCAATGCCTCCATCGGCCAGCTTTTCGCCGCTGGCATCGTGCCTGGCCTGCTGCTGGCCACCTGCCTGATGAGCATGGTGTATTACTATGCCCGGGTGCGCGGTTATGGCGCGGATGCGAAATTCCGGCTTTCGGAAATGTTCCGCACCTTCCTGCGCGGCGCCCTGCCGCTGGCAACGCCCATCATCATCATCGGCGGCATGCGCGCCGGCGCCTTCACCCCCACCGAGGGCGCGATCTGCGCCGTGGCCTGGGCGCTGCTGCTGGGGCTTTTCGTCTTCCGCACCCTGGGCTGGAAAGCCATCGCCAAGGTCTCCTTCGAAACCGTGGAGATCACCGCCACCATCCTCATCATCGTCGCCGGTTCGGAAATCTTCGGCTGGCTGCTCACCACCACTCGCGCCTCGGAAATGGTGGTGGGCTGGGTGTTGGCATTGACCGAGCAGAAATGGCTCATCCTGCTGCTGGCCAATATTTTTCTCCTCCTGGTGGGGCTGGCGATCGAGCCGCTGCCCGCCATCCTCATCCTCACCCCCATCATGCTGCCGATCATGGAGACGATTGGCGTGGACCCGGTGCATTTCGGCCTGATCATGGTGCTGAATCTGTGCATCGGGCTGCTCACACCACCGGTGGGCATCGTGCTCTTCATTCTGGCCCGGGTGGGCAATATCAGCTTCGAGGATGCGGCGAAGGGCGTCTGGCCCTTCATGATTCCGCTGGTCGGCGTGCTGATGCTTTGTACCTATGTGCCTGAAATAGTGATGTGGCTGCCCACGATGTGGTATCGCTGACGCCGCGCCGGCAGCGCCGCCATCACCGCCTCACGCTCCATCGGCGTGAGCCGCACCCAGGCGGCAATCTCACCCAGGCTGCGAAAGCAGCCCAGGCAAAAGCGCTGCTGGCGGTCGATCTTGCAAATATTCTGGCAGGGCGTCGCGATGGGAGCCTGGGGCATGTCAGCGCGCGTTGTAGCCGCCATCCACCAGCAGGTCAGTCCCCGTCATATAGCGGCTTTCATCGCTGGCCAGAAACAGCGCGGCATCGGCAATTTCCTCCGGCGTGCCCTGCCGCCCGGTGAGCGTCAGCGGGCCATAAAACGCCAAAGCGCGCTCCTCCCCGCCAATCCGCCCGAGCGTGCGGTCGGTGGCAATGGGCCCGGGCGAAAGACTGTTCACCCGGATACGGTCCTTGGCATGGTCAATGGCCATGCAGGTGGCCATATGCACTAGAGCCGCCTTGGCGGTGCAGTACCAGAACCGCCCCTCCCGCCCCACATGGCCTAGCTGCGACGCCATATGGATGATGCTGCCGCCACCCGCCGCGCGCATCGCCGGGATGGCATAGCGGCTCATCAGCATCGGCCCCGTCAGGTTCACCGCCATGGCGCGGTTCCAATCCTCCAGCGGGATGGTCTCGGCCGTATTATCGGGCACGAAGGCGGCGGCGTTGTTCACCAAAATATGCAGCGCACCAAATTTCGCCACCGTGGCCGCCACCGCGGCCTCGGCCTGTGCGGGGTCGGAGACATCGCAATGCAGCGCCAGTTCGGCCTCCACCCCAGGCCCAATATCGGCGCCGGCCACCAGCGCCCCCTGCTCGGCAAAACGCCGGGCGATGGCCGCGCCAATGCCGCCCCGCGCGCCGGTCACCAAGGCCACGCGGCCCGCCAGACGGCCGCTCAATTGGCAATTCCCATATTGGCGACAAGCGGGCCCCAGCGCTCCACCTCAGCGCGCAGATGCGCCGCAGCGGCCGCCGGAGAACTGTCAGGCCAAACCTCGGCGCTGTTCTGCCGCAGCCGCTCGCGCACACCGGGGTCCTCCAGGGTGCGTTTGGCCACATCGGTCAGCACCGCCAGCGCCTCCGGCGGCGTGCCGGGGCGCACGAACAGCGCCTGCCAGGCCGTCAACTCATAACCCGGCACGCCGGATTCCATTAGCGTGGGCAGGCCGGGCAGCAGGTCAGTCCGCTCCGCGCCACTCACCGCCAGACCACGTAGCCTCCCCTCGCGGATCAGCGGCGCCAGCATCATCGGGCTGTCGATGGTCAAATCCACCCGCCCCGCCACCAAATCCTGCACCGCCAGCGCCGCGGTGCGATAGGGCACGATGGTGAAATTCACCCGCGCCAGATGCTTCATCAATTCGCCCGCCAAATGATTGGTGGCACCGGGGAAGGTGGAGCCGTAATTCACCGCATCGCCGCGCGCGCGCAGCCAGGCCATCAGCTCCGCCACATCGCGCGCCGGCACATCGGGGCTCACCGCCAGCACCGAGGGCTGCCGCGCCACCAGCGAGAAGGGCACAAAATCCGTGATCGGGTTGAAGGGGAAATCGCGGCGGATCGCCTGCATCACCGGGTGATTATTGGTGCCGATGAAAATGGTATAGCCATCCGGCGCGGTGCGCTGAAAGGCGGCGGCGGCTATGGTGCTGCCCGCACCGGCAATATTCTCACACACCACCGGCCGGCCCAGCAGCTGGGCCATATGCTCGGCCACGATGCGGCCCACAATATCAGTGGCACCCGCCACCCCCACCGGGATGATCATCCGCAGCGGGCGATTGGGAAAACCCGATTGGGCCAAGGCAGGCGTGGCCAAAGCGGCGGCAAAAAGGGATCGGCGGGTGGCCATGGCGTGCAGCCTCTCAACAGTTAGCCGCCAAACTAACAGGCTGTGGAAAAACGAACAGCGCGGGAGAATAAGATCGAGGGGCTTTGCCCCTTGAGCACCCCAGGAGGAAACTTAGTTTCCTCCACCTTCGTGAAATTATCGAGTTTAAACATTTTCTCTGTGGGTGAGGGCGACTGGGCAAAGCCCTTTCGCTCTCTCTTTTCCCCGCAACGCAGCATCAGTCGAGCCGCACCCCGGCACGGCGCACCACCTCGCCCCAGCGCGCCATATCGGCAGCGATAAAATCCGCCAGCGCCGCGGGCGTGCTCGGGGTGGGGGCCACGCCAATGGCGGCCAGCCTGGCGCGCAGCTCAGGCGTGGCCAGCACCGCCGCCATCTCGGCACTCGCCCGTGCGGTGATGGCTGGGTCCACCCCGGCGGGGAACAGCGCCGCCTGCCAGACCGTGACGGCAAAGCCGGGCAGCCCCTGCTCGGCGATGGTGCCCACATCCGGCAGCAGGGCCGAGCGCTCGGCACCGCTCACCGCCAGCGCCCGCATCTGCCCCGCCCGAATGCCAGGGCTGGAGGAGAGCACATTGTCAAAACCCACCGCCAGCCGCCCCGCCATCACATCCACCAGCACCGGCGGGCTGCCGCGATAGGGCACATGCACCACGTCGATACCAGTGGCGAGCTTGATCATCTCCATCGCCAAATGCCCCGCCGTGCCATTGCCGGCAGAGCCATAGGAGAGCGCCCCCGGCCGCGCCCGGGCCAGCGCAATGAAATCCTGAAACCCGCGCAAGGGCAGGCTCGGGTCAGCCACCAGCACATAAGGCGCGCTGGTCAGCAACGCGATGGGCGAGAAATCCCGCAGCGGGTCAAAGGGTAGGCGCGGCATGAGATGCGGATTGGTGGAATGATTGGGCCCGACAATGACCATGGTGTAGCCATCCGGCGCCGCGCGGGCCACCAACTCGGTGCCCAGCGCGCTGGCGCCGCCTGGGCGATTATCCACCACGAAGGCGCGGCCGGTGCGCTCGCTCAGCGCCTGGGAGATCGCGCGGCCCACCGCATCACCGCCACCGCCAGCCAGAAAGGGCACCACCACCCGCACCGGCCGGGCCGGCCACACCTCCTGCGCCATAGAAGCGCCTGGCGGCAGCAGCCAGGCCAGGGCCAAACACATCCACCGCAACCATCCCGCCATCGCGCCTCTCCCTCCGCCAAGGGCGGCAGCATGGCGCGACATCCACGGCGCGGATAGCGCCGCCTCTCAGGTCTTTCGGCTATTCTCGATCAGGGCGAGAATCTCAGGCGGGATCGGCTCCTCCGCCACCTCGCCATAAACGTCACGCAGGCCCCGCTGCAGCCAGATGTCAAAGGCGGCATCGGCCGAGCCAGCACGGCTGCCGCCCGGCTTGGGGCTCATTCCCGGTTGCACCCGCTTGCGCAATTTCGGCGGCGTGGCGTCCACTATGGCCCTCAGCAACGCGGCAGGGTGACAATCCGCCAATCTTTCTTACCATCATCCACCACCGCGATACCAGCGCGCCCCGCTGCGGGGGGCCGGTTGGGCGGCGCAACATCCAGCAGCCAGCCATGCAGCAGCTTGCGGGCGCGAAACACCCGGCATTTCACCGTGCCCACCGGGACCCCCAGCGCTGCCGATGCCTCCTCATAGGACATGCCCTGCACCGTGATCATCACCAGCGCCAGGCGATGGTCGGGCCGCAGCCGGCCCATGGCGCGCCTGAGTTCAAGCAGCGCCATATGGCCATCCTGCGAGGCGGGCCGGGCGAATAATTCGGCCGGCGCATCCTCCACCGAAACACACTCCCTCCGCCGACGAATATCCGACAGAAAGCGGTTGCGCAGGATGCAGGACATCCAGGCCTTGAGATTGGTCCCCGCCGCGTAGCTCTCCCGCGCACGCAGGGCATTGGCCACGGTGTTTTGCAGCAGGTCATCGGCATCGGGGCGGTTGCGCGTCAGCGCCAGGGCATATTGCCGCAGAGCGGGCAGGGTTCGCAGCAACAGGTCCTCGAAGGGCGGGGTATCCTGCAGCGTCTGGGCTTCGGTGCCATTCGTGGCGGCAATTATCTTGATGATCATGGGTCCGGTTTTTCATGCTGTCATGAACCCAATGCCTGCGGCGGCGGAATGGTTGCATCACATCGGCGAGGCCACCCCACCCGGCAGCATCCGGCGCAAACCCGCCCGCCCGCGCGACAGCCTCGCCTTGATGGTCCCGGGCGCCACCCCGCAAATCGCCGCCGCCACCGCAATATCCAAGCCCTGGCCACCCACCAGAATCAGCGCCTCATGCTGCAGCGCGGGCAGGCATTGCAGGGCGGCGACCAGGTCGCGCAGCGCCAGGGTATCGGGCTGCCGGCTGGGGCTGGGGGCTGCGGCCTCGGCGGCGTGCCGGGCCTCCCGCCGCCTCCGGCGCAGCGCGGCAAAAAACGCATGTCGCTGAATCGTGAACAGCCAGGGGCGCAACGCAGTGTCAACTTGCCACTGTGCCTCGGCCGCCAGCGCCCGAAGGATGGTCTCCTGCACCAGATCATCCGCCGCGCTGTGGTCACGGCACAGGGCGCGGGCGTGGCTGCGCAAGGCGGGAAGACATGCCGGCAATGCCGCCCTCAGCCCGCTCAATCGTCTGGCTCCGTCTTTCACCACCGCCGGGGCCGCTCGCCCCGGAGATGCTCAACATGAGGATTGCGATGATGAATTCCCATAGCCCGACCAGCCTGATGGCGGCCCTGCCCTTCGCCCGTCGCTTTGCCCGCGCCATGGTCGGCAGCCAACAGGAGGGCGATGGGCTGGTGGCGCGCAGCCTGCGCCAGGGCCTGGCGGCGGGGCTGCCGGCGCATCTCGCACTCTATGCCTCCATCGCAAGCCTCACCGCCGATACCGCCCCGCAGGCGCTCAGCGCCCGCGAGCGCCAGGCCACCCTGCTGACCAGCCTCGAAGGCCTGACCCGGCAGGAGGCCGCACAGGTGCTGGGGCTGGATGACCCGGCCTTCGACACCCTGCTCGACACTGCGCGCAAAAAACTGCGCCAGATGGTCTGCGCCGATGTGCTCATCATCGAGGATGAGCCGGTCATCGCCCTTGACCTGCGGCTGCTGGTCACCCGCTGCGGCCACCGGGTGGTGGGCGCCGCCTCATCCGAGGCCGAGGCCATCCGCATGGCCACCGAATACAAGCCCGGCCTGATCCTGGCCGATGTTAATCTCGGCCGGGGTGGCGATGGCATCACCGCCGTGCGGCAAATTTTGCGCCACGTCAGCATTCCGGTGATCTTCGTCACTGCCTATGCCGAGCGCCTGCTCACCGCCGAGGGGGTGGAACCCGCCTTCATCATCAGCAAACCCTTCGACAGGATGACGCTCGCCATCGCCACCTATCAGGCGATCACCGCCGGGCAGATTCCTGCGGTCTGAAACCCCCAGCAGCAGGGGGGCGTTTGAAGGGGCAGGCCGCTGGCATGCGGCAGCATCCCTTCCAACGCCGAATGCCGGAGGCCGCCATGCTGACCTGGACCCTGATTTTCCTCGTGGTTGCCATCATTGCCGGGGTGCTCGGCTTCAGCGGCATCGCCTCCACCGCTGGCGGCTTCGCCCGCGTGCTGTTCTTTGTCTTCCTGGTGCTCTTTGCGGTATCGCTCATCACCGGGCAGCGCAGCTACTGATGTTGCGCCCCAGCCTGACCTCGGCCCCGGCCCTGGCCCTGGCCCTGGCCCTGCTGGCTGGCATGGGCCAGGCGCAAACCCCCAGGCCACCACCCAGCGGCCTGTGGTTCGACCCCACGCAACTGCCCTCCTATACCGGCCGCGTCGAGCGCTTCATCCATAATCCCGCCGGTGAGACCGACCGGCTGCTCTTCCGCGAGGGCACCCAGATCGTCCTGCCGCCCTTCGAGGCCGAGGCCATTCGCGAGGCGGTGCGCCAAGGTGATGCGCTGACCGTCTGGGGCATCAGGGCCCGCGCCGCCCCGGTGGTGGTCATGCTCGCCTGGGCGCGGGTGGCCAGCGAAGGAGCGAATTTTGTTGCCCAACCCTCCTGGTTCGCCCCCACCCGGCGCGGCACGGCGCAGCTTCGTTTGGCGGGGGTGGTGGAGCGTGCCCTGCTCACCCCGCAAGGCGAGGGCATGGGCGTGCTGCTGACCAATGGCGATGTGCTGCGCCTGCCACCCGCCCTGCATGCCCGGCTGGGCGATGCGCTGGCCCCCGGCGCATCCATCGCAGCCCAGGGGCTGGGCAGCCAAAACGGCCAGAGGGTGGCAATCGACGCCGAAAGCCTGGGGCAGAATGCCGAAACCATGGCCCCCCTGCCGGTGGCCGCCACACTGCCATGAGCCAGACCCCCGCCCTGCAACTGGCGCCGGCAAGCGGCAATCCCTTCCGCGCATTCGCCCGCCTCGCACGGCTATGGCTCTGCGCGCCCGATCGCGGCAATGCCCGCCTGCTCATCGCCATCCTGCTGCTGCTCACTGCGGTGCAGGTGGGGGTGCAGATCGGCTTCAACATCTGGAGCCGCAACTTCTTCAACGCGCTGGAAAACCGCGACAGCATCGCTTTCCAGGCCGGCATCATGCTCTTCCTCAGCCTCGCCGTGACATCGATGACGGTGGCGGTGAACCAGCTTTACCTCAAGCAACTCATCCAACTGCGCTGGCGCGGCTGGCTGACGCGTTATCTGGTGGAGGCGTGGATGCGCGATGGCCGGCAATACCAGTTGGAATTGGCCGGCCAGGGCGCCGATAACCCCGACCAGCGCATCGCCGAGGATGTTCGCGTCGCCACCGAATTGGCGGTGGAATTCGTCACCGGCCTGCTGAGCGCCCTGCTCATGCTCATCGCCTTCATCGGCATTCTCTGGACGCTCTCGGGACCGCTGCACCTGGCCATGATGGGGCGCGAGGTGGAAATCCCGGGCTATATGGTCTGGGCCGCGCTGCTCTATGCCCTGCTCGGCTCCAGCCTGACCTGGATGGTGGGCCGGCCGATGGTCACCCTCAACGTCAAACGCACCGCGGCCGAGGCGGATTTCCGCTTTGGCCTGACCCGCGCGCGCGAAAGCGGCGAGGGCATCGCCTTCATCCGCGGCGAGACCGATGAGCGCCGTGGCCTCTCCGCCACCTTCGAGCGCGTGGCAGGCAATGTGCGCGCGCTGATGCGCAGCCAGCGCAACCTGATGTGGCTGACCAGCGCCTATGGCACGCTGGCGATGATCTTCCCCACCATTGTCGCCTCGCCCGACTATTTCGCCGGCGTCATCACCCTGGGTGGGCTGATGCAAATCGGCGCCGCCTTCGGCCAGGTACAGGCGGCGCTGAACTGGTTCGTCGATAATTTTCCCCGCATCGCGGAATAGCGCAGCGCCATCAGCCGGCTGATGGGTTTTCAGGCCGCGATAGAGGATCTGGCAGCGCTGGCAGCGGACCCGGAGCAGCCAACCATCACGGTCAGCGTCGGCACCGCCGATTCACTCGTGCTGCGGGACCTGGAGGTGGCCTTTGCCGATGGCACGACGGTGATCGCAGAAAGCTCGGTGGAGATTCGCGCCGGCGAGCGGGTGCTGATCAAGGGCGCCTCCGGCAGCGGCAAATCCACCCTGTTCCGCGCCATTGGCGGGCTTTGGCCCTGGGGTGCGGGCGAGATCATCACCCCGCCCGCCGCCAGCATGATGTTCATGCCGCAACGCCCCTATCTGCCGCTGGGCACGTTCCACGCAGCCCTCAGCTACCCCGCCGCCACCGATGCTTTCAGCGATGACAAGGCGCGCGAGGCGCTGCGCCTGGTGGGCCTGGCCCATCTCGCCCCCAGCCTCGATGAGGAGGAGCGCTGGGACCGCGTGCTGAGCCTGGGCGAGCAGCAACGCATGGCCTTCGCCCGGCTGCTACTTCACAAGCCGGCCTGGATTTTCATGGACGAGGCCACCGCCGCGCTCGACGAGCCCAATCAGGACATGTTGATGCAATTGGTATTGGACCGGCTGCCCCATGTCGCCCTGGTCTCCATCGGCCATCGGCAAGGGCTGGAGGTTTTCCACAACCGCACCTTGACCCTGAAACGCCAACCCGAGGGCGGTGCCCAGCTGAGCCTGCCACCCCGCCGCCCGCGGCCCAGCACCGGATGGGTGGCGCCGGGCCTGCGGGATCGGTTGCGAAAAGTGATGGATTCGTAGGCGAGAAACCTGTCATGGCCCATATTGGGAGAGAAACAGCAGTGTTATCCGCCATCCCAGCCAAAGCCGCAGGACGCTCTCAAAAATCCAGTGCGGCGCGACGGAGAACCCCGCCGCACCGCAATGGCATTTTACCGACGCAGGCCGACGCGCTGGATCAGCGTGACATAACGCTCACGGTCCTTGCGCTTCAGATAATCCAGCAGGCCACGGCGCTGGCCCACCATCACCAGCAGGCCGCGGCGCGAGTGGAAATCCTTCGCGTGGGTCTTCAGGTGCTCGGTCAGGTTGGTGATGCGCGCGCTCATGATAGCGACCTGCACTTCGGGGCTGCCGGTATCGCCAGGCTTGGTGGCGTATTCGGCAATGACTTGAGCGCGACGCTCATCGGTGATCGACATCGGCTTATCCTTTTATGAGAGGTTTCAGTGCCCGGTCTCGGTTGTTGCCATCAGGCGTTCGGGGAAACACATCCCCTCCTCCAGACGGCACAACCCGACAAACCGTTCCCCTGCCATCGCGCGGATCAACCCCCCTGAGGGATTGGCCGCCGGCGGAACCCGGCCCATGAACTCCACCAGGCTAATCGCCTGGCCGAATTGAAGGCGGGCGGCCTCCGCCTCACTCATGGCCAGGGCCGGGATGTCGTCCAGCGCGGTCGTGAGCGGAAGCAGAAGGTCCAGAGAAGGGGCAGGTGTATCCCCCGAAACCAGTAGGCTGTCCAGCGCCACGGCATGGGATTCCTTGAACGGCCCCACCGAAAGCCGCCGCAAAGCCGCAATATGGCCCAGCGAGCCCACCGCCTTGGCCAAATCCCGCGCCAGCGAGCGCATATAAACGCCCTTGCCCGACTGCACCTCGAAGATGGCATGGTCCGCATCGGGCCGCTCGGTCAACTCAAACTTATCCACCCGGGCCGGGCGGGCCTCAAGCACCACCTCCTGCCCATCGCGCGCCAGGTCATAGGCCCGGTCACCATTGATCTTGATGGCGGAATAGATCGGCGGCACCTGCATGATATCGCCGGTGAAGGCCGGCAACGCCGCGCGGATCGCATCATCCGTCGGCCGCGCATCGGTGGTGGCTATCACCGCGCCATCGGCATCATCACTGTCACGCGCCTCGCCGAATTTCAGCGTGAAGCGATAGGTCTTGGTGCCATCCATCACATAGGGAACGGTCTTGGTCGCGGCACCAAAGGCCACCGGCAGCAGCCCGGTGGCGAGCGGGTCCAGCGTGCCGCCATGGCCCGCCTTCTGCGCATCAAAGGCGCGTTTGACCTTGTTGACGACATCAGTGGAGCCGATGCCCGAGGGCTTGTCGACAATGAGCCAGCCATCGATGGGCCGGCCCTTGGGCTTTTTACGAAATTGGCGGGGCATTTTTTCTGTTTGCAGTGTGAGGGGGCGGGTTGTAGCGATGTGCCGCCCGGGCGCAAGCGCGCTGACCAGCCGATCAATGCTTGCGCGCCTCAGCGCCGCGCCAGAACCATCGCCGCAGCCACCGCCTGATCCCTTGCATCAGGGCTGGCGGCCAGGCCGGCTGCAGCTCCCCCGGCATCAGCAGCATTGCGGTTCTGGCTGAGCTTGCGCTTGCCAATCAACCGCTCCACCCGCAGCACAAACCCCACAATGCCCTTCAATTGGCCGGCAATGTAGCGCTCCGGAGCATCGGTAACCGCCCAGGGCTCGGCGCGCTTTTCCTCATGCGCCCGGGTCAGACCACTGACGATCTCATGCAGCCGCGCCGCATCCTCCACCACCTCGATGGCCCCATGCGCGTGCACCGCCTCATAATTCCAGGTCGGCACCACCTGATGCGTCTCAGCCTTGGACGGATAGAAGGAGGGCGAGACATAAGCCTCCACCCCCGGAAATATCGCCACCCCCCGGCGCAGCCCATGCCAATGCGGGTTCGCCCGCGCCATATGGCCTATCACCACGCCATCGCTGAATTGCAGCGGCAGATGGGTGATCAGCGGCACCTCCTCCGGCCCATTGGAAACCAGGGTGCAAAGCCGGGCCGCCGCCATGATGGCGGCCAGGATTTCGGGGTCATCCTCACGGAAGGCGGGCGGGTTATACATGCGCCACTTGTAATGGCGGCGCAGATGGCTTGGAAGCCACGCATGCCCACTTGACGGGCCAGAACACTCATGCGCGCAACCATCCCATGCCGGACCCCATGCCAGATTTCCTCAATGCCGATCGCCCGCCCGTGCCCCAACTGGTCGTGCCCACGGCGATGCAGCCCTTCCACCTCGAAGGCCGCCCGGTGCGCGGCTGCCTGGTGCGCCTGGGCGCCCTCGCCGATGCGCTGCTCAGCCGGCACGATTACTCTCCCCCCGTCGGCAGAGTGGTGGGCGAGGCGCTGGCGCTCACCGCCGGCCTCGCCGCCGCGCTGAAATACAAGGGCAGCTTCTCCCTCCAGGCCAAGGGCGACAGCGTGATGCCCATGCTGCTGGCCGATTGCACCGATGACGGCCAGTTGCGCGGCCAGGCCCGCGTCGAACATGCCGAACTCGCCAAGCTGATGGAGGTGGATCACGACCCACCCGCCGCCGGCCTGCTCGGCAAAGGCTACCTCGCCTTCACCTGCGATCAGGGCCCGGATATGGAGCGCTACCAGGGCATCGTCGCCATGGACGGCATCCATCTGGCCGATATGACGCAAAGCTATTTCCGCACCTCCGAGCAATTGCAGGCTTTTGTCCGCCTCGCCTGCGCCCGCACCGAAGCAGGCTGGCGCGCGAGCGCCTTCATCCTGGAGCGTGTGGCCGGCGAGGGCGGTCTGGGTGACAGCACCCGTGAAGAGCAGGACGAGGCCTGGCGAACCACCACCCTGCTCGCCTCCACCCTCAAGGATAGCGAGATGCTGGATGACGCCCTGCCCTCCGCCCGGCTGCTGCATCTGATGTTCCATGCCGAGGGGCTGGTGCTCGATCAGGCGCGGGCGCTCTCCTATGGCTGCCGCTGCTCCCGCGCCAAGCTCTCCGGCGTCCTGGGCGGTTTTTCCGACGAGGATTTGGATGAAATGGCCCAAGGTGGCGCCATCACCATGACCTGCGAGTTCTGCAATTACGATTTCCGCTTTGACCGCGCCGAGGTCCGGCGTTGAGCCATGCGCTGAAGGCCCTGGGCTGCCTGGCCGGGTTTCTGGCCGTGCTCTTCGCCGCGGCCGGCGCGCATCTTGGCCTGGGCGAGGCCGAGGCGCGCATGCTGGCCTCGGTCACCATGCTGCTGGGCTTCCACGCCCCGGCCCTCATCGCCGTGGCGCTGTGGGGCGCCTGGCGGGGCGGGCTGCTGCTTGGGCTGGGGCTGGGGCTCTTCTCGCTGGCGGTGTTGCTGCGGGTCTTTGCCGGCATCTCCCTGGGGCCGGTGGCGCCAATCGGCGGTTTCGCCATGATGGGAGGCTGGTTGTGGCTGGGCGTGATGGCACTGCGCCGGCGCTAGAGGCATTTGTCCTCGGATTATTTTCCTTTAAATCCCCAGCCATTTATCCTATCCTGCCCGCCCAATAACGGAGATTCACCTTGGCATTCCCGCCCCCCCAGCATCGACCGGAACAGCTTCGCCTCCGGCGCGGCGGTGAATTTGTCCGAAACCCTCACTTTGATGTCATCACGCAAAATGAATCATTGCGAATCAAATGGTTTGCCTCCCAACCCGCCATTTCAGCCAATAGGGGCAAGGGCACGCCAATCCACCCACACTTTCCACAGGTTTATCCACAGCACGACGATAGATTGATGACATCTTGGCGTCTGAGAATCCACCGAATCCACAGAATTATCCGCAACCCCGCCGAGATGCGGCCATGACACCGCGCGCCGCATGGCTCGCCGCCCCCGGGTTCGAGGCGGATCTGGCAGAAGAACTCCGCCGCCGCAGCGTCAATTTCACCTGGCATGGCCGGCTCGCCCTCTCGGAAAATTTGCCTTTCCACGCCGCCTGGGCCCTGGAATGCTGGACCGCGCCGGTGCTGCTGCCTGCCCCCTCGGTGAAGGCGGCCGCCGATGCGCTGCGCGCCATCCAGCGCAACTGGGCTCTGCTGCCCACCGAACATCACCGCCGCGCCGCCCTCATCGAAACCCGGCTGCCGCCGGTGAAGGCCCGCCCTCTCACCTTCCCCGAACCCGCCCCCACCGGCCATCTCGGCGGCTGGACCATGCTCGATGGCGGCACAATCCTGGCATCGCCCAGTAAGACCAGCCCCTTCGTCAACGGCGAACCGCGCTTTGTGGAAGATCGTGAGGGCCCGCCCTCCCGCGCCTATCTGAAATTATGGGAGGGGCTGACCCGCCTCGGCCGCTTCCCCGCCCCTGGCGAAACCTGCCTGGACCTCGGCGCCTCCCCCGGCGGCTGGACATGGGTGCTGGCCAAGTTGGGTGCCAGTGTCATCGCGGTGGACAAGGCCCCGCTCGACCCCGCCATCGCCGCCATGCCCTCCGTCATCTGGCGCGGCGAGAGCGCCTTTGGCCTGCCACCCGAAAAGGTGGATTGGCTCTTCTCCGATATCATCTGCTACCCGGCCCGGCTTTTGGGCCTGGTCGAGCGCTGGATGGCTGCGGCGCAGCCTGGGGCCATTGTCTGCACCCTGAAATTCCAGGGCGAGACGGATCATGACACGGCAGAAAAATTTGCAGCCATTCCAGGCGGAGTCATATTCCATGCAGCGCATAACAAGCATGAACTAACATTTGCCTGGTTGCCGGGCAGGGAAAGCCAGGGCTAGACAGGCAGATGCACCCAACCCCCCGCATTAGCCCCAGCCTTCTTGCCGCCGACTTCTCCCGGCTGGCCGAGGAGGTGCGCGCGGTGGAGGCCGCCGGCGCGGATTGGCTGCATCTCGACATCATGGATGGGCATTTTGTGCCCAATATCTCCTTCGGCCCCGGCTTGATCAAAGCGCTGCGCCAGCACACCAAAATGCCCTTTGATGTGCATCTGATGATCGCCCCGGCCGAGCCCTATCTGGAGGCCTTCGCACAGGCCGGTGCCGATATCATCTCGGTCCATCCCGAGGCCGGGCCGCATTTGTACCGTTCCCTGCAGACCATCCGCGCCCTGGGCAAGAAATGCGGCGTGGTACTCAACCCCGCCACACCCGTCAGCAGTATCGAGAATGTGCTCGATCTGGTCGATCTCATCATGGTCATGACGGTCAATCCAGGCTTTGGCGGGCAGAGCTTCATCATGAGCCAATTGCCCAAGATCGCCGCCCTGCGGCGGATGATCGATGCAACGGGGTGCGATATCGCGCTCGAAATCGATGGTGGCGTCACCGCCGCCACCGCGCCACATTGCCTCGCAGCCGGGGCCGATACGCTGGTGGCCGGCACAGCGGTCTTCGGCGCCGGAGATTACGCCAGCGCCATCGCCACGCTGAAACAGGCAGGGAAAACGCCATGCCAGACCTGATCCGCAACGCCAGACGCTGGATTTCCGGCCTCAAGCCGGTGCGCGTGCCTGATGCCCCCTCCCGCCCCTTCAAGGACCTCTGGCCCGGCGAGGCAGCGCGCGGCGCGAGGCTGCTAACGGGTGAACTGGATGTGCTGGGCACAGTGCGCCCGCTGGAACCGGGCACGCCGGACCAGCCGGGCATTGGCTGGGCACCCGGGGATGGGCCGCTGCTGTGGCGGGCCCATGCGCATGGCTTTGGCTGGCTGCGGGATCTGCGCGCCCTGGGCACCGATGCCGCAAGGGTCCGCGCGCGTGATCTCGCGCATGATTGGTTGGCCAATGGCGCAAGCCAGGATCTGGCCCAGGCGCCGGAAGTGGCGGGTGCGCGCATTTCCGCCTGGCTCGGCCATTGGGATTTTCTGGCCGCCTCCGCCGATGATGGTTTTCGTCGCGCGTTGCTGACGCGCCTTGCACTGGATGGCCGCGCCGTGGTGGCGGGCCTGCCGGCCGAGGCCGCGCATCGCGGCGCGCTGGTGGTGCTCAAAGCCGGCATCGCAGCCGCCGTGGCGCTCGAGGAGGAGGGCTGGCTCAACCGCGCTCTACGCCTGCTGCCTGGTGAGTTGGAGCGGCAATTCTTCCCTGATGGCGGCCATGTCGAGCGCAGCCCGGCCCAGCATCTGGCCGCGCTGCAGGACCTTATCGAGATCCGCAACCTGCTGCATGGCACCGGCGCCAATACCCCCGCCCAGCTGGGTGGGGTGATCGAGCGCGCCTGCCAGGCGCTGCGCTTCTATCGCCACCAGGATGGTGGCCTCGCCCTATTCAATGGCACGCGCGATGAACCGGCGACGCTGGTCGATTTGGTGCTGCATCATGGCCAGGCCCGCGGCCGCGCACCGATGCTGCTGCAAGACACCGGCTTCCACCGCATGCAGGGCAGCCGCACCCTGGTGGTTGTGGATTGCGGCGCCCCACCACCGGGCCGCGCGCCCGATCTGACCACCGGCATGCCCCGCGCGGGGGACCGGTTCTCTCATGCCGGCACCATGTCCTTCGAGCTGAGCGTTGGGCGTGACCGGCTGATCGTGAATTGCGGCGCCTCGCCGGCGGCAGAACCCGTCTGGCGTGATGCGCTACGCGCCACCGCCGCCCATTCCACCCTCACCCTCACCGATACCAATAGCAGCGAATTGCGCGAAGAAGGCCTCGGCCGCCGTCCCGAGCGCGTCTTGCCCGAGCGGCAGGAGCAGGACCACGCCCATTGGCTGGAAATCACCCATGATGGCTGGCGCAAGCCCTTTGGCGCCATCCATCGCCGCACCCTCTATCTGGCCGAAGGCGGCGATGATTTGCGTGGCGAGGATGTGGTGGAATTGCCCGGCGGCGTCACCGAAACCCTCAGCTGGGTGGTGCGGTTTCACCTCCACCCCGGGGTGAGTGCCAGCCTCGTGGAGGATGATGCCGCGGTGCTGATGCGGCTGCCCAGTGGCCATGGCTGGCGGCTGCGGGCGCGCGGTGCGCGCATCGCATTGGAGGAAAGCGTCTATGCCGCTGCCGAAACCAGGCGCAGCCAGCAAATCGTGCTCTATGCCGAGCCGGATGCCGAAGCAGTGCGCTGGGCAGTGAGCCGCGTGGTGGCCGGTGGCAGTGATGCGCCGCTGATTGAAGGTGCCTAGCGCCGTTTCACCGAAGGCGCAGATGGTGAGATGGTTCTAACAAGCTGCTGTACAAAGGTGATGGCGGGGGAAAAGAGCGAAAGGGCTTTGCCCTCTCGCGCTCTCCCACCAGGAAAATGATTTTCCTGGACCTTTGAATAATTTGTTAAATCACTGATTGATCGAAGGTGGAGGAAACGCAGTTTCCTCCTGGGGTGCTCGAGGGGCAAAGCCCCTCGATCTTGTCTCCCCGCACTATCCACTCTTCAACAACCTGCCAGCGCGACCTTTCAGCCCCGCAGCACCCCATGCTGGCGCAGAAAGCCCAGCAAAGGCAGCATGGCGAGACCCAGTATGGTGCTGTGCTCGCCTTCGATGCGCTGGAACAGATGCACCCCCGCCGCCTCCAGCCGATAGGCGCCGACGGTGGCCAGCAATGCCTGCCCCTCGGCCGCCAGATAGGCGGCGATGAACTCATCCGAGAGCGGGCGGACATGCAGCGTCGCCACGGCGACATTCTGCCAGACCCGCTGGCCAAAGCGCCAGGCGACGGTTCCATTGACGAGCTGGTGGCTCTGGCCGCTGAAGGCGCGCAAATGCGCCGCCGCCTCGGCCATGTCGCGCGGCTTGTCGAACCAACGCTCGCCCATCACCAGCAATTGGTCGCTGCCGATCACCAGGGCTTCGGGGTCGCGGCGGGCAATCTGGCGGGCCTTGGCATCGGCCAGCATCACCGCTGCATCGCCAACGCGCAGACCCTCGGCCTGGGCGGCCTCTTTCAGCGCTGCCTCGTCCACGGCGGCGGGGATGGCCTGATAGCGCAGGCCAGCGGCATCGAGCAGCGCGCGGCGGCTGGCCGAGGCACTGGCCAGAATCAGCGATGGTGATGCGGCCTGGATCAATTCTGTTGCCCCAGCACGGCGGCGGCGGGGTCCTCGGGCCTATGCTCGGCCTGGTTACCACGCTTGGTGTGCCACAATTCGACCTGTTGCAGCACGGTGGCTGCGGTTTCCTCGATGCTGCGGCGGGTGACGTCGATCACCGGCCAGCCGCGCGATGCGCAAAGCCGGCGGGCGGTGAGGATTTCGGCTTTCACCGCCTCGATATTCACGTAATCCGTCTCGCCCATCCGCACGCCGCCGGCGCCGATGATTTTCAGCCGGGAGCGGCGGATATCGACCAGGGCGCTCACATCAATGGTCAGGCCAACCACGGGGCAGGGCGGGTTCTCCAGCTCCGGCGGCAACTCCGCCCCGGGCACCAGGGGGATATTCGCCGCCTTCACGCCGCGATTGGCCAGGTAGAAGCAGGTGGGCGTCTTGCTCGACCGTGAGACACCCACGAGCACGACATCGGCATTGGCAATGCCGGCAGTGCCCTGGCCATCATCATGGGCGAGCACATAATGCATGGCGTCGATCCGGCGGAAATAATCCGCATCCATCACATGCTGGGCGGCGCGTTTGGAGACGGCGCGGGTGCCGATCTCGTGCTGCAACAAGTTCACCACCGGGTCGAGCACTGACAGGCAGGCCACGCCCAGCCGCCCGCAGGTCTCCTCCAACGCCATGCGCAGGCTCTTATCCACCAGGGTGAAGAGGACAGGGCCGGGCTCGTGCTCAATGCCTTCCAGCACCCGGTCTAGATTGAGGCGCGAGCGCACCAGTGACCAGCGGTGATGCACCACATGATGCTCCTCAAAGCGGGAGAGCGCGGCGCGTGCGATCGAATTTAATGTCTCGCCCGTGCTGTCGGAGACCAGATGAAGGTTGGTGGTGCGGTGGACCATTGTTGGCGGTGTCCGGGGATGGAGCTGAGTCATGGGGATAGAATCAGGGTTTCATCCTGGGCTCGGTTGAGTCGGGGATGCAATGCACAATGGAACAACTTCGCCCCGCCGACCATCGCATTGGGTGCAAGCTGGGGACGAAACGGCCAAACCACGGGAATCAAGAGGAGAATCACCACCCTGCTGTGGGAAGAGGAGGGGGTTAAAGCAGGCGGCAAGCGGGGTTCCTCGCTATCCACAGACAATACTACTACCAAATTTTTTACTGAATCTTGTTTTGTGGAGGAGGGAGCGGCGTTGGTGGGGAAAGCCCGCTGCTGCGTGCAAAGCCAAAAAGCTTGCAGGCGAGATCATCGCATACAATGGAATTATTGTGGATCTTGGCACGGTGCATGTGCCGCCCTACTGCATCAGGCGGCGCGCGCGGGCTGCGGTGGGTGAGGCCGATCAACCACCAGCGAGGCGATTAAGGCGCAAGCGCAGCCGCAACCACCGATCAGCCCACAGCAGCGCAGGGGCCATCGAACCCAGCGTCTCGCCCATGCTGTCAGAGGCCAGACCCATGTGAGTGATCCGGTGAGGCGTTATTGCCGGTGTTCGGGGATGGCACTGAGTCATGGGGATGGAATCAGGCTCTCGTCCCGGCTTTGGTTGAGTCGGGGATGCAATGCACATTCGAACAAATTTGCCCCGCCGGGCACCGCATTGGGTGCAAGCTGGGGATGAAACCGCCAAGCCAAGACAATCAAGGGCAGAATCAGCCAATGCGCCACGGGGACAGCATGGGGCAAAGCTCGGCGTGAGCGGGGTTCCTTGCTATCCACAGGCCCTACTACAACCCATACCTTTATCAAATCTTGTTTTGTTGCGCATAGTAGCGACGATGATCGCGAAACCCATTCTCACCGTCCTCTCCGGCCAGCCAGTCTGGCCCCCCCCCGTGTGGATGATGCGCCAGGCCGGCCGTCATTTGCCGGAATATAAGGCGACGAGGGCGGAGGCTGGCAGCTTCCTCAACCTCGTCACCAATCCCGAGCTGGCTGCCGAGGTGACGCTGCAACCGGTCAGGCGCTACGGCATGGATGGCGCCATCCTGTTCAGCGATATCCTGATGGTGCCCTGGGCGATGGGCCAGAAGCTGTGGATGGAGGAGGGTGAGGGGCCGCGCCTGACGCCGATCACCGATATGGCAGGCTTGGCGGCGCTGCGCCCGGGCGAGCTGCGGGCTGCCGCGGCGCCGATCTTCGAAACCGTCTCCCGGGTGCGTGCCGCCCTTGATGAAGCCAATTCCAAGACCACGCTGATCGGCTTTGCCGGGTCGCCCTTCACCGTGGCCTGCTACATGGTTGAGGGCCGCGGCGGCAGTGATTTCGTCCGTGTCCGCCAGCTTGCCTATTCGGATCCGCAATTTTTTGCCCGGCTGATTCGGGTGCTGACGGATGCCAGCATCGATTATTTGCTCGCCCAGTTGGAGGCAGGCGCCGAGGCGCTGATGCTGTTCGACAGCTGGTCCGGCTTGCTCTCTCCCAGCCAGTTCCGCCGCTGGGTGATCGACCCTACCGCCGCCATCCGCCGCGCGCTGGCACAAGCGGCGCCGCATATTCCGGTGATCGGCTTCCCGCGCCTGGCGGGGCCCATGCTGGCCGATTATGGCAGCCGCACCGGCATGCAGGGCATTGGCATGGATACGGCGATGGACCCGCGCTGGGCCGCGGCCAATGTCGCACCCGAAATGGCCTTGCAGGGCAATCTGGACCCGTTGGTGTTGATGATCGGCGGTATTGCGCTGGAAACCGAGGCCCGCAGCCTGCTGAGCGCGATGCGTGGGCGGCCCTTCATCTTCAACCTGGGGCATGGGATCGAGAAGGAAACGCCCATCGAACATGTGACGGCGCTGCTTCGCCTCGTGCGAGGGGGTTGAATCCCGCGCTGGCATCGGTATCTCCCCATTTATGACCCGCCCCAAAACAGCGGTCGTGCTGCTGAACCTGGGCGGCCCTGATAGCCCGGACGCAGTACAACCCTTCCTGACCAACCTGTTCTGCGACCCTGCGATTCTGCGCGTGCCGGGTTTCATCCGGCCGTGGCTGGGTAAATTCATCGCCAAGCGGCGCACCCGGGCGGCGCAGGAGAATTATGCCGTGCTGGGGGGCAAATCGCCCTTGCTGGAACTCACCAACGAGCAGGCGGAAACCTTGCAGGCGGCGCTGGCGGGTGATGAGGAGAGCGAATATCGCTGCTTTGTCGCCATGCGCTACTGGCACCCGTTTTCAGAGGAAGCGGCGCAGGCGGTGAAGGATTGGGGTGCGGAGCGCGTGATGCTGGTGCCGCTCTATCCGCAATTCTCCACCACCACGACAGGCAGCAGCATGACCGCCTGGGGTGACGCCTGCCGCGCCATTGGCCTTGATATTCCAGTGCAAACCCTCTGCTGCTGGCATTCCGATGATGGTTTCGCCACCGCCACCGCGCGCATCGTGCGCGAGGCTTATGACAAGGCCAGGGCAGAGCTGGACCCGGCGGTGAAGCTGCGCGTCTTGTTCAGCGCCCATGGCCTGCCGGAGAGCATCGTCAAGCGCGGCGACCCCTATCAGTGGCAAGTTGAACGCACGACGGATAGGATTGTCGAGCGGCTGGATATTCCCAATCTCGATTGGAAGGTTTGCTACCAATCCCGCGTCACGCCGCAAAAATGGATTGGCCCCGCCACTGATGCTGAGATTGAGCGGGCGGGCGCGGAAAAGGTGGCGCTGCTGATTTGCCCCATCGCCTTTGTCTCCGAACATTCCGAGACGCTGGTGGAACTGGATGTGGAATACCGCGAGGAGGCCGACCATGTTGGCGTTCCTGGCTATTTCCGGGTGCCGGCGCAGAATAGCGATGCCGGTTTCATCGCGGCATTGGCTGGGCTGGTGCGGCGGACGGCTGCCACGCCGCGGGCGCTGTGCAGCTTTGCCGGCGCGCGGCAATGTCCGAAAAACCACAAGGATTGCCCGCACGCGAAAGCCGCGGCGTGATCCTCTCCGCCGTGCTGTTCGACTGTGACGGCGTCTTGGCAGATACCGAAATGGTGGTGAACCAGTTGGTTTCCGCCGAACTCTCGGCCCTGGGCTGGGTGATGAATGCCGAGCAGGCGCGGCATGAATTTTTGGGTATGGCCTGGCCGGATATGCGGCCGCTGATCGAGGCCCGCACCGGCCCATTGCCACCTGCTTGGGAACAGGGCTTGTTGCGGCGCATCACCCTCATGCTGGAGGAGGAGACGATGGCCATCCCTGGCGCCATTGCGGCGCTTCAGCATGTGGCGGCGCGGCGGCCAGTGGCGGTGGCTTCCAATTCCTCCCGCCGGGAATTGGCGATGAAGATGGAGCGCCTAGCGCTGACCGATATTTTTGGTGAGCGTCGCTTCAGCTTCGAAGATGTCGCCCGGCCAAAGCCAGCGCCGGATATTTATCTGGCCGCCGCACAGGCCTGCGGTGCCCGGGCGGCTGATTGCGTGGTAGTGGAGGATAGCGTGACCGGGGTGCAGGCAGGGCTGGCCGCGGGGTGTCGGGTTTTGGGGTTTTGCCGTGATACCTCGGCCGAGGCGCTGACCGCCGCCGGTGCCCTGCCATTTGATCGGATGGAGGCACTGCCAGGGCTGCTTGGCCTCTGATAGCTTTGCCCGATGATCATCCGCGCCCTTCTGCTCAGCCTTGCCCTCTTGCTGCCCGCTGCGGCGCAGGAGGTTTATCCCAGCCGCCCCGTGCAGCTCATCATCCTCTATCCGCCGGGCGGTAATACCGACCTCATGGCGCGGGCCTTGCAGGCGGAATTGTCCCGCGCATTGGGGGTTTCGGTGGTGGGGGTCAATCGTGGCGGTGCGGCTGGGGCCATTGGCAATGCCGAAGTGGCGCGTGCCCGGCCGGATGGTCTCACCATTGGCGTCTCGCCCAATAATGCCATCACCACCCAGCCCTTTTTGCAGGCCACGCCGTATCAGGCGGATGGGTTTCGCTATATTTGCCAATTCTATGACAATCCGCAGGTTGTCATTCTTGGCCGCAATGCGCCGTTCAGCGACCTCAGGGGAATGATCGCCTTTGCCCGTACGGGAAAGGAGGCGCTGGTTTATGGTGCGCCAGGGCAGGGCAGCACGCAGCATATTCTCTTCGCCCAATTGCTCCGCGCGGCGGGGGTGGATGGGTTGATGGTGTCCTATACCGGTGCCGGGCCTATGGCAGCGGCGGCGCTGGCGGGCACCATCATGGCCTTTGCCGAATCGGCCAGCATTGCGGCCAGCACCGGCTTGCAGGCTTTGGCGGTATTGGCAGATCGGCGGATGCCAGGCCTGCCGGAGGTGCCCACGAGTGCTGAACTTGGTATGCCGATGAATGGCAGCACCTATGGCGGGCTATTGGCGCCGCTGGGCCTGCGAGATGCCATGGCGGCGGTGCTGGAGCGTGCCTGCGAGGCGGCGGTGGCAAGCGAGGGTTTTCGTAACGCAGCAGAACGACTGAGTGCGGCACCCAGCTTTCTACCTGGTGCCGCTTTCCGCGCGAGATTTCTGGCCGAGGCGGCAGTCAACCGCACTTTGTTGCAAGAATTGGGGCTATCCAACCGATGACGATTGAGTTTTTGGCACCGGCTTATCTCTGGGTGAAATCCTTCCATTTGATGGCGGTGATGGCCTGGATGGCCGGTCTATTCTATTTGCCGCGGCTTTATGTTTATCACACCCAGATCGCCCCTGGTGGTGATGAGAGTGCGCGCTTCATGAAGATGGAGCGGTTGCTGCTGCGCGCCATCATGAACCCGGCAATGATTGCGACCTGGCTGCTTGGGCTGATCCTCGTGCTCACGCCCGGCATTGTGAGTTGGACGAGCGGCTGGTGGCATTTGAAGCTGCTCAGCGTGCTGGCCATGACGGGGTTTCACGGCGTGCTGTCCAAGGCGAGGCGGGAATTTGCGGCCGATGAACGCGTGCATACGGAACGTTACTGGCGGATCATGAATGAGGTGCCGACGCTGTTGATGATCATCATCGTGATCATGGTGATCGTGAAGCCCTTCTGATGGCCGCTGCCATTGCCGGCATTCTGGCTGCATTGCTGAGCAGCCTTATTGAGGTGATGGTGATGGGCGGCATGCCGCCGGTCTCGCGGCAGGACCCGACGCTGTTTCTCATCCTGGCCGTGGCGCCGGTGCTGGAGGAAAGCTGCAAGCGTGGCTTTGCCTGGGTGATGGCAGCACCCTGGGGTCAGGCGGGGCTGTATTTCGGCATTATGGAGGGGCTGAGCAAGCTGATTGGGCTGGAGGAGGGATCGGGGCTGAGCTTCATCATTTCGGTGATGTTCCATTGGGGTTTGGGGCGGCATGCTCAGCTGGGTCGGTGGCCGCTGCTGGTCTCTATTGGCGCTCATGTCGGGTATAATTCGGCTGCGGTGGGGTCTCATCTGCTGCTGGGTGATGTCTCCTCAATGCTGATGCTGGTCGTCTCCGCGCTGATTTTATGGGCATCTTTTCAGCGCCCGGTTGACGTGGCGGGTTCGCATCCCTAACTCCCAGCCTGCGTTCGGGGTCCACCCGCCGCCTTACCCTCCTCGCACCGCGGTTATTGCTGTTCAAACAGCCCCTTCCTGAACCGCGACGCGAATCAACGCCGGATATTCCTCGCGCGATGCATCTTTCTGACCTCAAGGCCAAAGGCCCCACCGAACTCCTCTCCTTCGCCGAGGAGGTGGGGGTCGAGAACGCCTCCACCCTGCGCAAGCAGGATATGATGTTCGCCATCCTCAAGACCCTGGCCGATAATGACCAGGCGATTCATGGCGATGGCACGCTGGAAATCCTGCCCGATGGGTTTGGCTATTTGCGCAGCCCGCAGGCCAATTTCCTTCCCGGGCCTGACGATATTTATGTCTCCCCGGCCCAGGTGCGGCGCTTCGCACTGCGCACTGGTGACACCGTTGAGGGGCAGATTCGCGCCCCAAAAGATGGCGAGCGGTATTTCGCCATGCTCAAGGTCAACTCGATCAATTTCGAGCCGCCCGAGGCGCTGCGCCACCGCATCAATTTCGACAATCTGACGCCGCTCTACCCCACCCGCCGCCTCAAGATGGAAAACGACACTGTCGAGAGCGTGGGCAAGGGCCCGCTGAAGGACAACACCCATCGGGTGATTGACCTGATTGCGCCCATCGGCATGGGCCAGCGCGCGCTGATCGTCGCACCCCCGCGCACCGGTAAGACGGTGATGCTGCAAAACATCGCCAAGGCGATTTCGGCCAATCACCCGGAAGTCTTCCTCATAGTGCTGCTCATCGATGAGCGCCCCGAGGAAGTGACGGATATGGCCCGCACCGTGCGCGGTGAAGTGGTGGCCAGCACCTTCGATGAGCCGGCGACGCGCCACGTGCAGGTGACGGAAATGGTGCTGGAAAAGGCCAAGCGCCTGGTTGAGCATAAGCGCGATGTGGTGATTCTGCTTGATTCGATCACCCGCCTCGGCCGCGCCTATAACTCCGTGGTGCCATCAAGCGGCAAGGTGTTGACCGGCGGCGTGGACGCCAATGCCCTGCAACGCCCCAAGCGCTTCTTCGGTGCGGCGCGCAATATCGAGGAGGGCGGTTCGCTCACCATCATCGCCACCGCGCTGATCGACACCGGCAGCCGGATGGACGAGGTGATCTTCGAAGAGTTCAAAGGCACCGGCAACAGCGAAATCATTCTCGACCGCAAGCTGTCGGATAAGCGGGTCTTCCCCGCCATCGACATCACCAAATCCGGCACCCGCAAGGAAGAGCTGCTGGTGGATCGCGGCACGCTCAGCAAGATGTGGGTGCTGCGGCGTATCCTCAACCCGATGGGCACCCAGGATGCGATGGAGTTCCTGTTGGACAAGCTGAAATACAGCAAGACCAACAACGACTTCTTCGATGCGATGAACACCTGATGAAGGCGTGGCGTGAGGGCATAAGGCCCTCGCGCTATTGCACCGGTGTGAATTCCATGGCGCGTGTCCTCTCCCAGATCTGCGGCGCATAGCGCACATTCGCCCGCGTGGCCCAGATATTCACCTGATGATGAATGGGGATCACGGCTAAGTCGCGCTGCACGCCCAAGCGGATGATCTGCCGGTAGAGCGCGCCTCGGGCTTCGGGCTCCAGGGTGGAGAGTGCGCGCAACAACAGATCATCGGTTTCGGGGTTGGAATAGTGGCTTGCTCGCACGACGGTGCCCCAACCGCGTTCGGGCATGGGTGTCGCCACCATATTGATCAGCGAGGTATCAGCCTCCCCGGTTGAGGATGACCAGCCGGTCAGCGCCATCGAATTTTCATCGCGCGGGGTTCGCGCGAAGAACATGCTGCTGGGCATGGTGGCCACATTCACCCGCACGCCAATGCGCGCCCACATTTGCGCTAAGGCCTGGGCAATGCCCTCGTCATTCACATAGCGATCATTGGGGCCATGCAGGGTGAGGGCGAAGCCATCGGCGTAGCCGGCCTCGGTCATGAGGCGTTTGGCAGCCACCGCGTCATAGCGTTCGGGGCGGATCTCGGGATCAAAGCCCAAAGCGCCCTCGGGCATCAACTGGCCGGCGGGCACGGAAAGCCCTTCCATCAATTGGCGGGCGATGCCCTCGCGGTTGATGGCCATGCTGAGCGCGCGCCGCACTCGCACATCGCGCAGCGGGTTGGGAATGGGCCGGCCGGCCAGATCGGTCACATGCGGTGAAATCTGGCGGCCGACATCAGGGTAGAGATAGATCAGCCGCTGCCCAACCCGGCTTTGCACGGTGATGCCGGGCACGGCCCGCAATTGCGCTACATCGCGGGTGGGCACATTGTCGATGGCATCCACATCGCCAGCACGCAGCGCCGCCACGCGCGCGGTGTCATTGGGAATCATCCGCAATGTTACCCGGCTGAAGGCGGGGGCGCCGGCCCAATGCGTGGCATTGGCGGCGAAACTGGCACGGTCACCGGGCGTGTAGCTGGCGAAGCGATAAGGGCCGGTGCCCACCGCGGCGCGGCCGGAATTGTAGTCGCGGGTTTCCATCCCCTCGCCATTCTTCCGGCTGATGATGGCATAGGTGGTCATCATCATCGGCATCAGCGGCACCGGGCGTTCGCTGTGGAAGCGCAATGTGTGGGTATCCACCACCTCAATGCGCGTCACCGGGCGGATATATTGGCCAAAGCTGGCGGGGCTGCCTGTCACATTGGGCGCGCGGCCCATGGTGAAGACCACATCATCGGCGGTGAAGGGCGTGCCATCATGGAAGGTGACGCCCGGGCGCAGCTTGATCTCCCAGGTGGTGGAGCCCACCGGCTGCCAACTCAGCGCCAGGCCGGGAATGGGGCGGCCATTGGTGTCGGTCATCACCAGCGATTCAAAAACATGGCTGGTCAGCGCCGTATTGGGCGACAGATCATGGAAATGTGGGTCCATGGCGGTGAAGGCGCCGCCGGTGGCGATGGTGAGCGCCGGCTGGGCGGCCGCGGTGCCAGCCATGGCCAGGGCGGAGAGGAGGATGCGGATGTTCATGCGATAATGTGGCGCGGGCTGGGGCTGAGCGCCAAGCGAAAATCGCGTAGTATTATGCCATGGAGATCGGCTTTTATCACCTCACCCGCAGCACATTGGAGCAGGCCTTGCCCAGATTGCTGGCAAGGGTTCTGGCCATACCCGCCCGGGCGATGGTGCTGAGCGGCGCGGCGGAGCGGCTGGAGGCGCTCGACACTGCGCTATGGGCGGCCGCCGAATGGTTGCCGCATGGCAGCCCCGCCACCGGCGACGCCGCGCTGCAGCCCATCTGGCTCACCAGCGAGGATGGCGCGGCCCCCAATGATGCGGCGCATCTCTTCCTCGTCGATGGCGCGGAGAGCGCGCATCTGGCGCGCTTCCAGCGCGGCTTCGACCTGTTCGACGGCAATGACGAGAATGCGCTACAAGCCGCGCGTGAGCGCTGGAAGCGCGCCAAGGCGGCGGGCCATGCGCTCACCTATTGGCAGCAAGGCGAAAAGGGTTGGGAACGCAAGGCATGAGGGCGCTGCGCCGTATTCTGCTGGTGATGGTGCTCGGTGTAGCCCTGGTGTGGCTCGGTGCCAGTGCCGCCCTGGCGCTTTTGCTTCCGGCGGGCTGGGCGGTCACCCAATGGCCACTCAGCGTGCCCGGGCTTGCGGCGCAATCGCCCGAGGGGGCGCTGCTGCGCTGGAGCCCTGCGGAATGGCGCGTGCTACGCGTCAGCGGCAACAACATCACCCCGCGCGGCAGCCGTTTGGGGCCGATCACCGCGCTGGATGCGGAGTTGGAAGGTGCTGGCATGCCGCCCTTCGCCAATGGCCCGCTGAACATTCGTGGCCTTTCAGTGGTGTGGGGGCCGCTGTGCTTCTCCGGCACCGGCGAAATGCAGCCCGATGATCTGGGCGGGCTGCAAGGCACGCTGCGGGGGCGGATGGAGGGCCATGCTGAACTGGCCTCGCTGCTCGGACGCGCTGGGCTTTCGGCCGGGGCACCCAGTATTTCGGCGGGGCGCGATATACAGGTGCCAGTCAGCCTGCGCGATGGGCAATTGACGGTGGGTTTTGTACCGGTGATGCGGCTGCGCTGAGCGGGCCCCTACGGGTCCATCATAATCCCGGTCAATTGCGCCATCTCCTGCCAGCGCGCCACCTCGGCGCGTTGGAAGCTTGCAAAATCCTCGGGCATCATCGGCGCCTGATTAAAGCCGGCGGCCTCAACCCGGCGGGCATTATCCGGGTCGGCCAGCGCCCCTAGGAAGGCGGTGGCGATGCGCAGCACCTGGGCCTGTGGCATGCCGCGTGGGGCGAGAAGGCCAAACCAGGCATCCACCGCCATATAGGGCATCCCGGCCTCGGCGGTGGTGGGCAGGTTGGGGAAGCCCTCAATCCGGGCCCCAGCGCCGATCGACAGCGCGCGCAGCCTGCCCTCGCGCACCAGATTGACCACCTGCGGCCAGGTCGAGACAAAGAAATCCACCACGCCGGCCACCGTATCGGTCGTGGCCGGGCCGCCGCCGCGATAGGGCACGTGGGTCGCGTCCATCCGCTCACGCCGGACGAAGGTTTCGGCAATGACATGGCTGGCGCTGCCGGCCTGGGAGGAGGCGTAGCTCACCCGCCCGCTATTGCGCCCCATCGCGGCCAGCTCGGCCATGCTGGTGGCCCGGGAGGCCATGGGCACCACCGTGGCGTGGTGCACCGTGGCCAGGCGCGCGACTGGCACGAAGCTCTCCACCACGTGATAGGGCAGGTTGCGCGCCATCCATTGGTTGGAGGCGTGGGTCTGGTTATGGCCGAGGATGATGGTGTTGCCATCCGCTGCGGCGCGCGATGCGGCCTCGGTGCCGATAATGCCGCCGGCACCGCCGCGATTATCAATGGTGATGGGCTGGCCCAGGGCGGCGGAGGCGCGCTCGGCCAGGGAGCGGGCCAGGATATCGGTGCTGCCACCGGGGGGGGCGGGCACGATCACCCGCAGGGCCGCTGGCTGCGCCCAGGCCGGCACAATCGCAGCTGCGGCCAGGGGCGTGGCGAGCAGGGCTCGGCGGGCAAGGCGCATGGTCGTCTACTCCGGCATCTTAACCGGATATGTGCGGCCGGCCGCCGCTCCGGTCAATATCGCGTCAGTAAATGACCACCGAGCGGATACTTTTGCCTTCATGCATCAGGTCAAAACCGTGGTTGATCTGCTCCAGCGTCAGGCGATGGGTGATCAGCGGATCGATGGAGATTTTGCCCTCCATATACCAATCAACGATTTTTGGCACATCGGTGCGGCCGCGCGCGCCACCAAAGGCCGTGCCGCGCCAATTGCGCCCGGTGACCAGTTGGAAGGGCCGGGTGGCGATTTCCTGCCCCGAGGCGGCAACGCCAATGATGATGGAGGTGCCCCAGCCGCGATGGGTGCATTCCAGCGCCTGGCGCATCAGCGTGGTATTGCCCACGCATTCGAAACTAAAATCGGCGCCGCCATCGGTGATGTCCTGAATGGCCTGCACCACCTTGTCGCGGCCCACCTCATCGGGGTTGATGAAATGGGTCATGCCGAATTGCCGCGCCATCTCCTGCCGGGCCGGGTTGATGTCCACGCCGATGATCTTGTCGGCGCCGACCATGCGGGCACCTTGCAGCACATTCAGCCCAATGCCGCCCAGGCCGAACACCGCGACATTGGCACCAGGCCAGACTTTTGCGGTATTCACCACCGCGCCAATCCCCGTGGTCACGCCGCAGCCGATATAGCAGATGATGTCGAAGGGCGCGTCCTGCCGGATTTTTGCCAGCGCTATCTCGGGCAGCACGGTGAAATTGGCGAAGGTGGAACAGCCCATATAGTGCATGACCTGGGTCTGCTCACAGCGGAAGCGGCTGGTGCCGTCGCGCATCAACCCCTTGCCCTGGGTGGCGCGGATCGAGGTGCAGAGGTTGCTGCGCTGGGAGAGACAGGTTTTGCACTGCCGGCATTCCGGCGTGTAGAGCGGAATGACATGGTCGCCCGGCCGCAGCGTTGTCACGCCCGGGCCCACCTCACGCACAATGCCCGCACCCTCATGGCCCAGAATGGCGGGGAACAACCCCTCGGGGTCAGCGCCGCTCAGCGTATAGGCATCGGTGTGGCACAGGCCGGTGGCCTTGATTTCCACCAGCACCTCACCGGCTTTGGGGCCTTCGAGATGCACGGTTTCGATGCTGAGCGGCTTTCCGGCCTCCCAAGCGACGGCGGCGCGGGTTTGCATGGGGGGTTCAGCCGCCGGCCAGCAGGAGCGCCAAGCCGGCGCAGACCGTGGCACCGCCGGCCAGGCGCACCGCGCGGGTGCCCGCACCCTGGGTTAGCGCCAGGCCCAGCCCATGCATCGCCGCGGTGGCGAGCATGAAGCCCGCAGCATAGCCCATGCTCACCATGCCTTCGCTGCCATGCGAATGGCCATGCAGGCTGCCGAAGAGCAGCGCCATCGGCAGCGCCACCAGGGCCGAGGCTCGCACGCCCGAGGCCACCAGCGCCCCCAGCACGATCAGCGAGGCCAGGATGCCGGCCTCCACCATCGGCATGCCGAGGCCCGCCATGCCCAGCAACCCGCCACCGGCCATGCCGACGAGGAAGGCGGTGGGCAGCGCCCAGCGCATCGCCCCGCCCGAGGCGCCGGCCCAAAGGCCAATCGCCACCATCGCCAGCACATGGTCAAAGCCGCCCAGCGGGTGGAGCAGCCCGGCCGAGAAGCCGTGCACGCTGCCAATGCCGGTATGAGCCAGGGCGGCGCCGGGGGCTGCGATCGATGCCAAAGCGGCGAGGCGGGTGAGGGTGGCCATTTTGTGGTTCTCCATGAGTTCGGAACGCATTGTGCCGTGATGATGCAGTTTTGCAATCAAGCGATGAACGGGGCGCGAGATACTTGTGGCTTAGGCAGCCAGGTTTTCCAGCTTCTCCGAAAGCTCCAGCCAGGCCGCCTCCAGCCCGGCCAATTCCCGCACCACGCTTTTCTGCCGGGTGGTCGCCTTGGCGATCAGCGCGGTATTGCCGCTGGCGTAGAGCTTGGGGTCGGAGAGCGCCTTGGCCAGCATCTTGCCCTCGGCCTCCAGCTTGGCGATGTCGGTTTCCAGTTGCTTCAGCTTTTGCTGCATCGGCGCTAGGGAGGCGCGTTTTTCCGCCCGTTCGCGCTTCTCGTCCTTCTTGGGGGGGGCGCCATTGGGGCGCGGGCCGCCGCGGGCCTTATCGGCCAGGAAGCTGCGATATTCGTCCAGATCACCCTCAAAGGGCTTCACCGTGCCGCCATCCACCAGCCAGAGCCGGTCAGCCACCAGCTCCACCATTTGCGGGTCGTGGGTGATCAGCAGCACGGCGCCCTGATAGGCGTTGAGCGCCTTCACCAGCGCGTCGCGGGCGTCGATATCGAGGTGGTTGGTCGGCTCGTCCAGGATCAGCAATTGCGGCGCGTCGCGCGTGGTCAGCGCCAGCAGCAGCCGCGCCTTCTCACCGCCCGAGAGGGAGGAGACCACGGTATTCGCCCGGTCCTGATCCAGGCCAAAGCGCGCCAAATGCGCCCGCGCCTGGGTCACCGTCGCGGCCGGCATCGCGTCCGACATATGGGTGAGCGGCGTGCCCGCCATATTCAACTCCTCCGCCTGATGCTGGGCGAAGTAGCCAACCTTCATCTTGGGGTTGCGAAACACCTCGCCACCCATGATCGGTAGCCTTCCGGCGAAGAGCTTGGCCAGGGTGGATTTGCCATTGCCATTCGCGCCCAGCAGGGCAATCCGGTCCTCCTGGTCGAGCCGCAGTGAGACGCCGCCAAGCACTTTCTGGTCGGCATAGCCGGTGGAGGCGTTGTGCATGGTGAGCATGGGTGGCGCCAATTCCGCCGGGGCGGGGAATTCGAAGCGTGTGACCACATCCTCCACCACTGCCTCTTCCGGGCCCAGCCGCTCCAGCGCCTTGATGCGGGATTGTGCCTGGCGCGCCTTGCTGGCCTGCGCCTTGAAGCGGTCCACAAAGGCCTGCATATGCGCGCGCTCGGCCGAGAGCTTGGCGTTGCTGGCGATGGTTTGGGCTTTGCGTTCGGCCCGGACGCGCACGAAATTGGCGAAATTGCCCTGATAAAAAGTCAGCTTCTGCTGATCGAGATGGACAATGCCATCGGCCACACGCTCAAGCAGGAAGCGGTCATGGCTGATCAGCAGCACCGCCCCGGAAAATTTGATGAGCCAGTTTTCCAGCCATAGCGCGGCTTCGAGGTCTAGGTGGTTGGTCGGCTCGTCCAGCAGCAGCAGATCGGGCTCGAGAAACAGCGCCTGGGCGAGGGCCACGCGCATCCGCCAGCCGCCGGAATATTCGCCAACGGGGCGCATCTGCGCCGCCATGTCGAAACCGAGGCCCGCGAGCACCGTGGCCGCGCGGGATGGCGCCGCATCGGCGCCGATGGCCTGCAGCCTGTCATGGATTTCGCCCGCACGGTCGGCCGTGGCGGTTTCGGCCTCCAGCAGCAGGGCGCTGCGCTCCAGATCAGCCGCCAGCACGGTGTCGAGCAGATTGGTGGGGCCGGCCGGTGCTTCCTGTGCCACGTAACCCATGCGGGCGCGCTGGGCGAGGCGAATAGAGCCGCCATCGGCCTCGATCTGCCCGGTGATGGCCTTGAAAAGGGTGGATTTACCGGCGCCATTGCGCCCCACCAGGCCGATCTTGCGGCCGGGATCGACCACAAGGTTGCCATTGTCCAGCAAGGTCCTGCCGGCCACCCGCAAGGTCACGTCCTGAAGCATCAACACTGTCATGCCCGGGCTTCTATCAGGGGGCGGGCGGGCTGTAAGCTGCCAATCTTCGCATGGATGGTGAGCGCGGGTGCCTGATCAGCGCGACCGGCGCAAATTCCAGGCGATGGGAAAGGCGAATTCCACCACCCCCGTCAGCTCCGCCCGATAGGCCTGCGGCACACTCATCTGCCCGCCAATGATGAAGTTCACATTCTCATGGAATCGATCCTGGATCGCCGCCGCCAATTCGCGCCGGGTGCCGGGTTCGCTCACCGCGGTGTAGCGCTGCATCAGGTCACGCATCTGTTCATCGCAGAACCAGCCGGGATAGGCGCGGCAATTGAACGCTGTGCCGGCAAAAACGATCGGGCTGAACAAATCCACCCCGGGCCAGACCACCGGGATGACATTCCATCCGTCACGGTTCAGCCGGCGCGCTGCCACTGTCGCCCAGTCACTGGCGTATTCCTCCACGTTGAAGCCGGCCGCACGCAGATTCTGCATCGCCATCGAGGCCACGGGGGAGAGCATGATACTATCTGTCGGATGGAGGAAAACCACCCGCTCATTGTTATAGCCACCCTCACGCAGCAGCGCCCGCGCCCGCTCCACCCCACGCCGCGCGAGGTTGGGATGGGAGGCGGGGATAAAGCTGGGGGAATTGCAAGTGGAGATGGAGGTACAATCCTCCAGCCGGAAATCCGCCGGTACACCCACCGTCGCCACGATTTCGGACTGGTTGATCGCCGCCTGCGCCGCCTGGCGGATCAGCAGATTGTCGAAAGGCGGCTGGGCGTGGTTGAGGCTGATGAAAGGCATGTACTGCCCCATCCCGCCGCTGGGTCGCATCACTGAGATGTTGCGGTTGCGGCGCATGGGCGCGATGAAATCGGGCGGTAGGAATTCCAGCACATCCACCTCATTGCCCTGCAACGCCGCCACCCGCGTCGCGGCATCGGTGATGGAGACAAACTCCGCCACATCAAAATGCACCACCTTGCCGCCGGCCAGGCCATCGGCGGGCTCGGCCCTGGGGTTGTAGCGGGCAAAGCGGCGGAACACGGCACGATCACCCTGGCGCCACTCGGCCCGGTTGAAGGTATAGGGGCCGCTGCCGATGAATTCAGTGATCGGGCGCTGCGGGTCGGTTGCCGCCATGCGCGCTGGCATCATGAAGGGCACGATGGTGCCAGGCTTGCCCAAAGCCTCGATCACGAAACCAAAGGGGCGCGACAAGACCAGCGAGAAATCCCGCGGGCCATCGGCCGCCAGACTGGCCGTGGCCGCCATCAACAATTGGCCCAGCCCATCGCGCGCACCCCAGCGGCGCAGGGAGGCCACGCAATCTTCTGCCGTCACTGGCTGGCCGTCATGCCATTCCAGCCCCTCTCGCAGGCGGAAATCATACCGCAAGCCATCCGCGCTCACCCGCCAGGATTCCAGCATCTGCGGCCGGTAGCGGCCCTGGCTGTCCATGCTGATCAGGGTGTCGAACACCATGTAACCGAACTGCCTGGTGGCATTGTTCGTGGAAATGATGGGATCGAGGATCGCCAATTCCTGGGTCAACACCAACCGCAACGGGCGCTGCTGCGCGGCCACTGGCGCTGTGGTGAAAAGGAAGGCGAGGAGCATGAGGGCGAGGCGAAACACGGCCAGCCCGCAGCGGTGCTTTGCGCCCATGCCGCCCTTAAGCACCTTGCATCTCCACTTTTTCCGCCGCGTGGTGGAAATTGGCGCGTTGGTAGCTGGTCATGAAGTCGGGGTAGATGATGGGGTCTTCGCGCCCGGCGCTGCCATCGGCGGTGATGGGTGCCATGGTGGCGTGGTAATTGGCATCCATGAAGAACGGGATGGCGTAGCGCTCGCGGCCGGAGCGGTTGATCACGCGGTGCGGGGTGGCGAGGAAGCGTTTATCCGTCCAGCGGCGCAGCATCATGCCGCCATTGATCAGCAGAGCGCCTTCGGGCGCGGGCGCATCGAACCAATCGCCTGAGGGCAGGCGGAGCGACAGGCCGGGGATGCGGTTCTGCGCCAGGATGGTCATGAAGCTGGTATCGACATGCGGTGCGATGCCGAATTCATTGGCCGGCGCGGTGGGTTCCTGCTGCGGGTAATGCGACATCCGCAGCGTGTACATCGGCTCCTGGAAGAAGGGCGTGAAGTAATCCGCTGGCAGGTCTAAGGCGCGCGCGTAGAGTGGCAGCAGGCTCAGGCCCAGGGTTTCGAAGGCTTTGCAGGCGGCCAGGATATTCGCCCGAAAGCCGGGCAGTTCGGGCCATTGATTGGCGCCGCGGAAGCGCAGATTGGCCAGCAGATCGGGGTGGTCGGCCGGGAGTTCGCGCTTGTAGAACACCGCTTCATTTGCATTGGGCAGGGCCACCTCGCCCACCGCATTCACCCGCGTGGTCGCGCCGCGCATCGGCATATAGCCGATATTGTGCTCGTTGATCTTGAGCGCGAGTTTCGCCTCCAGCGATTGGGCGTGGAAGCGTTCGGCTTCGGCGAAGGTGGTATCAAGCAGTTCCTGGCTAATGCCGTGATTGCGCACGAAGTAGAATCCCACTTCGGTGAAGGCGCGGCGCAATTCAACGCCGAGTTGCTCCACAGCGCCCGGCGAGCCGTCGCGCAGCGGTCCGAGATCGAGGACGGGGATGGTATCGGCCATGCTGCTTGCTCTCCAATGCGGGAGGGCAGCGTCGCGCCACTGGCAGCACATGGCAACAGGCTTATGCGCGCGGCTTGACCGATTTGGCCGCAAAAGGCGCCACCAGGTCGGCCACATGGCCGATTTCGTCCAGCCGCAGCGCCTCGGCCTGCGGGGCGGCGCGGCCGCCGCGGGCGATGCGCCGGGGCAGTGTGGCGGCCTGAAAGCCGAGTTTTTGCGCCTCGCGCAGCCTTTGTTCCGGCTGGCTGACCTGGCGCACCTCGCCCGAGAGGCCGACCTCGCCAAAATACACCCGGTCCGGGTCGGTCGGCTGGTCGGTCGCCGCACTCACCAGGGCGGCGGCCACGGCCAGATCGGCGGCGGGTTCGGCAATGCGCAAGCCGCCGGCGATGTTGAGATAGACATCATTCTGGCCGAGATTGAGCCCGGCGCGGGCCTCCAGCACCGCCAGCAGCATCGAAAGCCGCCCGCTATCCCATCCCACCACGGAACGCCGGGGCGAGCCGCCATTGGAGGGCGAGAGCAACGCCTGCACCTCCACCAGCACCGGTCTTGTGCCCTCCACCCCGGCAAATACCGCGCTGCCGGAAATATTGCCGCGCCGCTCGGCCAGGAACAGGGCGGAAGGATTGGCCACCTCCACCAGCCCGCCCTCGGTCATTTCGAAGACGCCGATCTCATCGGTGGCGCCAAAACGGTTTTTGGTGGCGCGCAGGATGCGGAATTGATGGCCGCGATCGCCTTCGAAATACAGCGTCGCATCCACCATGTGCTCCAGCACGCGCGGCCCGGCCAAGGTGCCCTCCTTGGTGACATGGCCGACCAGCACGAGGGCGAAGCTTTCCGATTTCGCCACCCGGATCAGTTCGGCGGCGCAGGCGCGCACCTGCGCCACCGTGCCCGGCGCGCTGTCCAGCGTGTCCAGCCACATGGTCTGGATGGAATCGATCACCACCAGTGCGGCCTGTTTCTCGGCCTGCAAGGTGGCCACGATGTCGCGCAGCGCGGTGGCGGAGGCCAGCGCCAGCGGTGCGCCTTCCAGCCCCAGGCGGCGGGCGCGCAGCCGCACCTGGGCCACCGCCTCTTCGCCCGAGATGTACAGGGTGCGATGCCCTGCCGCTGCCATATGCGCCGCCGCCTGCAGCAGGATGGTGGATTTGCCGATGCCAGGGTCGCCCCCCACCAGCACGGCCGAGCTTTCAACAAAGCCGCCACCCAACACGCGATCAAGCTCGGCAATGCCGGTCAGCATGCGTGCGGGCGGGGCGCTTTCGCCGGCGAGATCAACAAACTCCACCCGCCGCCCCGGGCCGGCCTTGGAAGCGGGGCCGGGGCCGCGCGGGGCTGGCGCTTCCTCGACCAGGGTGTTCCACTCGCCGCAGGCATCGCAGCGGCCCTGCCACTTGGCATGCGCCGCGGCGCAGCTTTGACAGACGAAGCGGATTTTATCCTTGGCCATGCGGCGAAGCATGCCCTGGGCCGGGCCGCGCCGCCATATCCGCAGGGCTGGGCGGGCGGCTTACCCCCAGGGATTGCGCCGCCCCGGAACTGCCCAAGGGCTGGCTGTGGGCCGGGGCGCTACCTCAATCATTGCCCCGCCGCCGCCGCGCATCGCCCGCAGCCGAGCCACCCGTTCGGCCGTGGGCGGATGGGTGGTGAAGAGCCCGCGCAACCCGCCGGAAAGCGGGTTGATGATGAACATATGGGCGGTGGCGGGGTTGGCTTCGGCGCCCTCATTCACCGCGCGGGCGGCATAGGTTTCCAGCCGTTCCAGCGCGCCGGCCAGCCATTCTGGGTCACCGCAGATTTCAGCGCCTTCGCGGTCGGCCTCATATTCCCGGGCGCGGCTGATCGCCATTTGCACGATGGAGGCGGCGATGGGGCCCAGAATGACCAGCAGCAGGCCGGCAATGGGGTTGGTGTTGCGCTGGCCGTCGCGCCCGCGCATGGCAAACATGCCACCGAATTGCGCCACCATGCCAATGGCGCCCGACAAGGTGGCGGCGATGCTCATCACCAGCGTGTCGCGATGCTTGATATGGGCCAGTTCATGCGCGACCACGCCGGCCACCTGGCGCTCATCCATCAGGTCGAGCAGGCCGGAATTCACCGCCACCGCAGCATCTGAGGGGCCACGCCCGGTGGCGAAGGCATTGGGCTGATCCTCATGGATAACATAGAGCGCGGGCATGGGCAGGCCGGCGCGGTCGGCCAATTGGCGGACCATGGCGTACAGACGCGGCGCCTCGGCCTCGCTCACTGGCTGGGCATTGTTCATCCGCAGCACGGCGCCCGCGCTGCCCCACCAGGCAAAGAGGTTCATGCCCGCCGCCATCAGCAGCGCGACCACCGCGCCGCCCCCGCCGCCAATGGCATAGCCCACCGCGGCGAAAATCGCGCTCAGCGCGGCCAGCAGGATGAAGGTGCGGAAATAGCCACCCATGGCAGGCGCCTCTTGCTCAATCGAACGAGCATGGCACATGGGGTGGATGGAGCATGAAGAGCAAGAGCCAAAACCCGCGGTCGAGCCGAAAGGCGCGCCGCGCACAGCGCCACCGCTGACGATTCTCAACCGGCCCAAGCGGCCCTATTCGCCGCCGGCGATTGAGGATGGTGGCCCTACCGGCCCCGAGCCAACCCGCTACAATGATTGGGAGCGGAAGGGCCGCGTCAGCGATTTCTGAGGGTGTTGCATATGCGGCTATTGATTTCGGAACCGGCGCTGGCGCTGGCCAGCCCCCTGCCGGCGGGGGTGACGCCGATGGTGTTCCGGGTGGGTGAAACGCCCGGCCCCTTCGATATCGCCTTCCTCTCGCGCGATCTCAATATGGGTGGCGCGCGGGACACGCCAGCGCCGGGTTTTGCCGGTTTCGTCGCGGCATCGGCGGCCGAGCCCGGGCTGCAATGGCTGCATGTGAATTCCGCCGGGGTGGACCGGCCGCAATACAAGGCGCTGATGGCGCGCGGCGTGCGGGTCAGCACCTCGGCCGGGGCCAATGCGCTGGGCGTGGCGCAAAGCGCCGTGGGCTGCGTGATGATGCTCTCACGTGGTTTTCTGGGTTGGATGGATGCGCAATCCAAGCGGGAATGGCGCCCGGCTACCATGCCTTTCCCCCCCGATCTGCAAGGCCAGACCGCCACGGTGGTGGGGCTGGGCCCGGTGGGCAATGAGGTGGGGCGCCTGCTGGCCGCGATTGGGCTGAAAGTGCATGGGCTGTCCCGCAATGCGCGTGATGTGCCGCCGCCGGGTTTTCTCTCGGCCGGCCGCTATGCGGATCTGGCGGCGCTGTTGCCGGGCACTGATTGGCTCTGCCTGTGCTGCCCGATCAGCGACATCACCCGCAACCTGGCCAGCGGCCCTGCCATCGCGGCGCTGCCGAAGGGTGCCCATATCATCAATGTGGCCCGTGGCGGGGTGATGGATGAGGCGGCGGCGCTGGCGGCTTTGCAGAGCGGCCATTTGCGCGGTGCCTATGTCGATGTCTTTGAATTGGAGCCGCTGCCGCCGCAAAGCCCCTGGTGGGATGCGCCGAACACCCTGGTCTCGCCGCATGCCGCAGGGCCCGCGGCCGGCAACCTGGCCCGCGCGGCGGATTATTTCCGCCGCAACCTGGAGCGTTATCTGGCCGGCGAGAAGCTGCTGAACGAGGTCTGATCTCGGGTCTCTGGTTAACTAACAATTGACCGGTCATGGATCAGTATGGAAATACTCGCTCAGGTTGTAAGGGCGAGCCAGTTGTCGAACCCGGAGTTGTCTGAAAATCAGACATCACTCGCCGCACTAAGGCGGCGCATCAAACGTATTGCGACGCCGCGCTTGAAGGCTGAGCGGCTGCCGGGCCTAGGCGAGGCATCGATAGAGGCACCCCCGGCCCCACGCAAGCGTGCCGGCCGGCCTAAGGGCAAAAAACCCCTTCCCAGTACCGGCCACTATAGCCATCGCCAGCAGATGCAGGAAAAGCTTCTGGGCCGCGGGCCGGAGGCGCTGGCGGATTATGAGATGCTGGAAATGCTACTCTTCGCTGCCCTCCGAGATGGCGACACCAAGCCCATGGCCGAGGCGCTGATCAACCGCTTTGGCAGTTTCAACAGGGTACTGGCGGCGCCGCCTTATGCGCTGATGGCAGCCCCGGACATCAGTCCGCACGCTGCTGCCGCTGTGAAGATCGTTCAGGCCGCCGCCCTGCGCATGATGCAGGCTGACCTTTTCGAACAGCCGCTGCTGAACAATTGGGAGCGGCTGATGGGCTATCTCACCGCCGCCCTCTCACGCGAGAAAATCGAGCAGTTCCGCGTGCTCTTCCTCGACAGCAAGAACCGCCTGATCGCCGATGAGGCGCAGGCGCGCGGCACGGTCAACCACACCCCGGTCTATCCGCGAGAGGTGGTGAAAAGGGCGCTGGAACTGCACGCAACCGCCCTGATCCTGGTGCATAACCACCCCAGCGGCGACCCCACCCCCTCGCGCGCCGATATCGAGATGACGGCGGCGGTGAAGGATGTTGCCGCCGTGCTGGAAATCATGGTCCATGACCATCTGATCCTGGGCAATGGCAAATGGACCAGCTTTCGGCGGGAGGGGCTGCTTTAGCCGGTGATTTTCAGCACCCGGGCTGCGGTATTGCCCAGGATATCGGCCTTTTGCACATCCATGGCGGCAAAGCGCTGGCCTAGGTTGATCGCCACCTCATTCGCGCCGCGCACCGGCGAGGCCGGGGTGGCCGCCTCTGGCCCCAGCCGCGCTGCAGAATGGCCTGCTCTGGTCAGATCGACCTTTCGCGCAGCAGCACAAGCCCCGGCCCATCACCCATCCAGCCTGGCAATTCCTGTAGCAAGTGCGCCGGTGCTATGCCCAGATCCGGCGCTTCATCGGGCTGTTGCGGCGTGGTGGCGGGCGGGGTTGCGGTGCCGGGTGCGGGTGGCTGCGCGGCGCCGGCTTCGGGCACGGTATAGTCCGGCACGATCCGCGCCTGCGCGCCCTCGATCACCAGAACCCGCGCGCCCACCTCCAGCGGCACCAAATCGCGCTGCACCACGCTCACCAACTCGCCATTGCGTTTGCGCACCACATATTCCACGCCGTCGCCGCTATTGGCCGCGCGCTCGGCGGCGCTGCCGATCAGCCCGCCCATTAGGGCACCGCCCACGGCGCCCAGCGCCTCGGCCACGCGGTTGCCCGGGGTGGTGCTGCCCAGCACGCCGCCGGCCGCCGCGCCGGCCGCCGCACCGGTGGTGCCATCGGCTGCGATCTGAATACGGCGGAAGCCGGCCACCACGCCCTGTTCGGTGCGGTTGGCCTGCTGCACCGCGCGGGTGGCATATTCATTGGCGGAATAGCGGTTGCCGCAACCCGCCAGCAGCAGCGTCAGCACGAGAAGGGTCCTGATCATTCTCGCCACATAGCGCGGGCGGGCGGCGCGGCCTATATGCATTGCATGCGTATCCCCTTCCGCAAGATGCATGGCGCGGGCAATGACTTTGTCATCCTCGATGCCAGACAGGCCGAATTGCCGCCCATCACCCCCCAGGGGGCGCGATGGCTGGCCGACCGCAATTTTGGCGTGGGGGCGGAGCAAATCATTCGCCTCGAACCCACGGAAGAGGCTGATGTGTTCATGCGCATCCTCAACCCCGATGGCAGCGAGGCGGGCGCCTGCGGCAATGCCACGCGCTGCGTCGCCCGCATTATTTTCGATGAAACCGGCCGCAACCATGCGGTGGTGCAGACCATCTCGGGCCTGTTGCCGGTGCGCGCGACCGCGGATGGGCTGATCGAGGCCGATATGGGCCCGGCCCGGCTGGGCTGGGCCGAGGTGCCGCTGGCACAGGCAATGGATACGCTGCATTTGCCGCTGGTGGGCGACCCGGCGGCCTGTTCCATGGGTAATCCGCACGCCACTTTCTTCGTGCCCGACCTCGGCGCCGTGGATGTGGCGGCGCGCGGCCCGGTGCTGGAGCGTGACGCACTCTTCCCCGACCGCGCCAATATCGGCTTTGCCCAGATTTTGGGGCCGGAAGAGATTCGTCTCGTGATGTGGGAGCGTGGCGCGGGCATGACCATGGCCTGTGGCTCGGGCGCCTGCGCCACCTTGGTGAATGCGCATCGGCGCGGCCTGACCGGGCGGCGGGCGCGGGTGCATTTGCCCGGCGGTACGCTGACCATCACCTGGCGCGAGGATGGCCATGTGCTGATGGAAGGCCCCGCCGCGCTCTCCTTCCTGGGCGAGTTGGATGGGGCGCGCCTTGTCGCCGCCTGAAACCCTCGCCTTCGGCTGCCGGCTGAACAGTGCCGAGGCCGATACCATGGCCAGGCTGGCGGCGGCGGGCGGGCTCTCCCATGCGCTCATCGTCAATACCTGCGCTGTCACCGCCGAGGCGGAATCCCAGGCCCGCCAGGCCATCCGCCGCGCCGCGCGCGAGGCACCGGGCCGGCCCATCATCGTCACCGGCTGCGCTGCCACGCTGGCCCCGGCAAGCTGGGCGGCGCTGCCCGGCGTCACCCGCGTGCTGGGCAACCCCGAGAAACTGCAGCCGCAAAGCTGGGGCGCGCCGGAAACCCCCACGCCTCCCGCCGCCACCCGAAGCCGCGCCCGCGCCTTTCTGGAGGTGCAGCAGGGCTGTGACCATCACTGCACCTTTTGCGTCATCCGCCTGGCGCGCGGGCCCTCCCGCACATGGGCGCTGGATGATGTGCTGGGCGCCACCAGGCAGGCGGTGGCGCGCGGCCAGCAGGAGGTGATCCTGACCGGCGTGGACCTCGCCAGTTGGCAGGATGGCGCGGCCGGGCTCGCGGCCCTGGTGCGGGCCTGCCTCGGCGTCCCCGGGCTGGCGCGGCTGCGCCTCTCCTCGCTCGACCCTGCGGCGGTGGGGGCTGATATGCTGGCGCTGTGGCGCGATGAGCCCCGGCTGGCACCCTTTCTGCATCTCTCGGCGCAGCATGGTGATGGGCTTATCCTCAAGCGTATGCGCCGCCGCCATGGCCCGGATACCGTGCCAGAACTGGCCGAGGCCGCCCGCGCCGCGCGCCCCGATATGGCGTTTGGCGCTGACCTCATCGCCGGCTTCCCCACCGAGGAGGAGGGCCATCACGCCGCCTCTCTTGCGCTGATCGAGGCGCTGCGTCCCGCCCTGCTGCATGTCTTCCCCTATTCCGCCCGCCCCGGCACCGCGGCCGCCCGGCTGCCGGCCCTGGCCCCGCCGGTGGTGGCCGCCCGCGCCGCCGCCCTGCGCGCCGCCGGCCAGCGCCATGCCCATGCTGCCGCCGCCGCGCGCATCGGCTGCATCGAGCAGGCGATTTTTGATTCCAGCACCGAAGCCACCACCGCCCAGGGCCTGCGCCTGCGCCTGACCAGCGGCGAGGTGCCGCGCGGTGCCCTGCGCGCGCTGCGGGTGGTGGGTGCCGATGGCGCGGTGCTGCTCGCCGAGGAGGCTCAAAATGGCGTTGCGTGACCTGTGGGGAAAGCTGACCGGCGGCGGCGCAACCCCGCCCGAGGCACCCCCCTTAGCCCCCCCCTTGGCCCCACCCTCGGCCGAGCCAGCCCCCGAGCCAGCCCCCGGCTTTTTCGGCCGCCTCAAGGCTGGCCTGGCCCGCAGCACCGCCCGCCTCACCGAAGGGCTCACCGCCGCCTTCACCAAGCGCAAGCTGGATGATGCGGCGCTCGAGGAGTTGGAGGAGACGCTGATCACCGCCGATATCGGCGTCGCCGCCTCTTCCCGCATCGTGCAAAGCTTCCGCCGCACCCGTTTTGGCCGCGAAGTCTCGCCTGAGGAGGTGAAGGAGGCGCTGGCCGGGGAGATCGCCGCCATTCTCGCCCCCGTCGCCCGGCCCATGCCCATCGATACCAGCCATGCCCCGCATGTGGTGCTGGTGGTGGGGGTGAATGGCGTGGGCAAGACCACCACCATCGCCAAGCTCGGCCAGCAATATGTGGCCGAAGGCCGGCGGGTGATGTTCGCGGCTGGCGACACCTTCCGCGCCGCCGCGGTCGAACAATTGCAGATTTGGGGCGAGCGTACCGGCGCCACCGTCGTCGCCGCCGCAAAGCATGGCGGTGACGCTGCGGGCCTCGCCTTTGATGCCCTGACCCAGGCGCGCGCCGAGGGCTATGATGTTCTGCTGATCGACACCGCCGGCCGGCTGCACAACAAGACGGCGCTGATGGACGAGCTGCGCAAAGTCGTGCGCGTCATCAAGCGGGTGGATGAGACCGCGCCGCATTCCGTACTGCTGGTGCTGGACGCCACCACCGGCCAGAACGCCGTGCAGCAGGCGAAAATCTTTAGCGAGATGGTGGATGTCACCGGCATTGCGGTGACCAAACTCGATGGCTCGGCCAAGGGCGGTGTGGTGGTGGCGCTGGCGCAGGAATTCGCCACCCCGCTGCATATGGTGGGGGTGGGCGAGAAGGCGGAAGATTTGCGGCCCTTCGATGCCGGCGAATTCGCCCGTGGGCTGGTGGGGCTGGAAGAGGGCTGAGCCACCCCTTGACCCCGCGCCGCCACCGCGCCACGCCAAGCTGATGCATACCACCCGCTTCTTCCTCATCCGCCACGCCCTCGTCACCCCGGCGGCGCGGAGTATCCTTTATGGCAGCATGGATGTGGCGCTGTGCGAGATGGCGCTGCGGCAGGAGGCGGCGCTGTATCGCTGGCTGGCGGCCAGGCTGCCGCCGGGCAGCCATTGGGTGACATCGCAATTGGCCCGCACCAAGGCCACGGCGGCGGCGATCTTCGCCGGCGGCTACCCGGCCCAGCCGCTGGAGGAGGAGCCCGATCTGGCCGAGCAGCATCTGGGCGAGTGGCAGGGCATTGTGCATGAGGCGCTGGTTGAGCGCCTGCGCCACCCCCCGCACCCCTTCTGGCCGCATGCCGCCGAGGAAGAGCCGCCGGGCGGCGAGAGTTTCGCCCATGTCGTGGCCCGGGTGGGCCCGGTGCTGGAGCGCTTGGCCGAGGAGCAGGCTGGTGGCGATGTGGTGATCGTGGCGCATGGTGGCTCGATCCGCGCCGCGCTGGCGCATGCCATGGGCATCACGGCGCATCAGGCCCTGCTGTTCAGCATCAAGAATCTGGGCCTGACCCGGCTGGAGAAGACCGGGCCGGATTGGCGGGTGGCGGCGGTGAATGAGGAGCCTTGGACCCTGCCGGGGTAAGGCTGGGTTATTCCGCCGCCTGCGCCTCGGGCGAGATGGCCCAAAGCTCCGGCTGCAATTCCTCCCGCCGGTCGGGGAAGGCCAGGGCGCAGACCAGCGTCACCGCCGCAACGCCGGCCAGCACCAGCATTGACAGCCCCAGGCTGCCCGAGGCGCTGTGCAGCATACCCACTAAGGGCGAGGCCGCCGCGGCGCCCAGAAAACCCACGGTGAAGCGAATGGAATAGAGCCTGGCGCGAAGCTCCGGCGCCACATAGCGCGCCGTCATCGTCTCATTCACCGTCACCTGGCCGAAAATGGCCGCCGCCGCCACGGCAGAGAATACCAGCACCGGCCAGCCATCGAGGAAGGAGAGCAGCAAAAGGCTGGGCACCAGCGCGAAGGCGAGTGGCATGAAGACCTGCTTGAGCGTGCGGTGGTCGATCAAATGCCCCACCGTGTATTGGGTGATGCCGCCGCAAATCGTCGCCGCGAAGGCCAGCACTGCCACCACCGGCAGAAGCTCCGGCGCGTTGGTCAGGCGCTCCTCCATCAGCTTGGGCAGCAGCAGGGTGAAGGCGTTGAAAACCAGCCCCGAGACCATGGCGATGAGCATAAGCACCACCACCGCGCGCCGCACCAGCACCCGCGGCATCGCCGGAAAGGGTTTTGTGCCCTTCACCTGGGAGGCATCAAAACCCGGCTCCAGCGCATAAAGCAGGCCCAAAGCCACGCAGAGCACCCCGGGCGCGATGAAGGCCCATTGCCAGCCGAATTTCCAGGCGATGAGGCCCGTGCATAATGGCGCCAGCGCCACACCCAGATTGCCGAAAACCCCATTAATGCCCACCGCGCGGCCCACCCGGTCACCCCCGGCTTCGACGATGATGGAGGTGCCGATGGGGTGATAAATCGCCGAAAACGCCCCCATCACCCCCAGCCAGAGCCCCAGCACCATGGGTGATTGCGCGGTGCCGGCCAGCGCCATGCCGGCGCCCGCGCCGCAAAAATACGCCACCATCAGCGCCTTGCGCCCCAGCCGCGCCGCCAGCCATCCCATCGGCAGCGCCAGCAAGCCATAGGCCACGAACATGCCGGTGCCGATGGCGATCAGCGGCCCATAATCCTGGCCGAAAATCTCCGGCTGCTGCTGCACCATGGCCAGCGTGGCAGTGGCCAGGATCAGCAGCGAGTAATGGGTGAACAGATGCGCCGCATTGATGAACACCACCTGGCGCGTGACGGGCGAAAGCATGCCGATTTCCTTCAGGCCGAGCCTTCCCTCACCCTGCCCCTTCATCGCCCAATCGCCAAGCCCTCAGCCGCGGCCGGCCCGGCAGGCCATCAGCGGCTGGATGCGTGTGCCGAATCGCTCCATGCCGATCAGGTAATCATCGAAGGTGACCATCACGCCGCGCAGGCCGGGGATGGTTGCCAACTCATCAAGCTGCCTCGCCACCGTGGCATAGCTGCCGATGAGGCGCATCAAATTGGTCGGCACCCGGTCAGAGCGGATCATCCGGCCCACGGTGGAATGCGCCTCGGCCTTCACATCGGCGGCGGCCTGGCTGTCGCGCCAATTCAGCGCTTCGATGTCAGTACCCTCGACGTAATGGTCCCATTTGGCCATCGCCGCCTCATCGGTCTCATCGGCGATGATCATCAGCAGCAGCATGGCGCGGCATTCGCGCCCGGCTGCGGCATTGGCCGCCAGCAGCCGCTCGGTATGCGGCCGCACCTGGGTGACATCATTGATCCCACCGGCCGAGATGAAGTTGAAATCGGCATATTCCGAGGCGAATTGCATGCCCCGGTTGCTCTGCCCGGCCGCGATGATCTCGATGCCCTGCGCCGGCCGGGGGCTGACCCGGCAATCGGTCATGGTGAAGAAATCACCCTTGTGATTGGACACGCCGCTGGCCCAGACATCGCGCATCACCTGCACATACTCGGCGCAATAATCGTAGCGGCGGGCGAAATGCACCTCGCCGGGCCAGATGCCCATCTGCTCATACTCGGCCTTCTGCCAGCCTGAGACGATGTTGACGCCAAAGCGCCCGGGGGCGATGGCATCGATGGTCACCGCCATGCGTGCCAGCACCGCCGGCGGAATGGTCAGCACCGCCGCCGAGGCGAAGAGTTTGATCCGCGTGGTGACGGAGGCCAGCCCCGCCATCAGGGTGAAACTCTCGAGATTATGGTCCCAATACTCGGAAGGGCCGCCAAAGCCGCGCAGCTTGATCATGGAGAGGGCGAAGTCGAAGCCGTATTTCTCCGCCGCCAGCGTCACCGTGCGGTTCAGCTCGAAGGTGGGCATGTATTGCGGCGATGTCGAGGAAATCAGCCAGCCATTATTGCCGATCGGCAGGAAGACGCCCACATCCATCATCATAATCCCCATTCTCTACGCCCATAGGTGGCGCGGATGACGCCCATGGCGCAAGCCGGCGGGCTGGGCGCCGATCAGCATCTGGCGCGCGCTGTGGCGCGCCTCAGCCGGCCAATTCGCGCGAACGCGCAGTGGCCGCGGCAATGGCGCGGTTCATGCTGTCCGGCCATTCCGCCATCAGCACCGCCAGCGCGCGCTCGGTGGTGCCCTTGGGGCTGGTGACGTTGCGGCGCAGCTGCCCGGCATCCTCGGTGCTGGCACCCAGCAGCGCGCCGCTGCCGGCCACGGTGCTGCGCGCCATGCGCCGGGCGAGATCGGCCGGCAGGCCCTGGGCAATGGCTGCAGCCTCCATCACCTCGGCCAGCAGGAAGACATAGGCCGGCCCGCCGCCGGAGACGGCGGTGACAGGGTCGATCAGCCCCTCATCCTCGACCCAGGCGGCCTCGCCAATCGCGGTGAGCAGGCGGTCGGTCAGGGCCCGCTGTTCGGCGGAAACCCCGGGCCCGGCGCAGGCCACGGTAAAACCCTGGCGGATGGCGGCCGGGGTATTGGGCATGGCGCGCACAATGCGCGCGGCACCGCCCAGCGCCGCCGCCATGCCGGCGATATTGCGCCCGGCCATGATGGAGATGAAGACCGGCGCGCCTGCCACCAGCGGTGCCAGCAGCGGCAGCACATGGCCTGCCTCCTGCGGCTTGGTGGCCAGGATCACCGCGGCCGGGGCAAAGCCTGGAGGGATGTCGGCAATGGAGGCCACCACGCGCACCCGGCCGGCAAAAGCGGCGGTGGCGGCGGCATGGGGCTCCACCACCACGCTCTGCGCTGGCAGGCCCTGCTCCAGCCAGCCCGCCAGCATGGCGCCACCCATCTTGCCGCAGCCGATCAACAAGAGGGGAGGCAGGTTCTGGGTCATGGCGTTGTTCTCTTTTCGGCGCAGGATGGTGCGACCATGCCGGGTGAGGGCGCCGGCCGCAACAGCGGCAACCCTCGCGGCATTGAGGTGTTTCACGGTCACGGCGGCCGCTCCAATCCGGCCGCAAAGGGAAAAACTCATGCTCCGCAAGCTCGCCCTGCCAGCCGCTCTCCTCACCGCGCTGGCGACATCCGCCTGCACCAACCCCAATGACCCAACGCAGCGCGGCCTGGGTGGTGCGCTGATTGGTGCCGGTTCCGGTGCTGCCATTGGTGCCATTGCCGGCGGTGGCCAGGGGGCGGCCATCGGCGCCGGTGTGGGGGCGCTGGTGGGTGGCGCTGCCGGCGTGATCACCACGCCGCAGCCCCAGCCACATTATTACCCGCCGCAGCAGAAATAGCCCGCTGGCGAAAAAGCCGCGCCGTTTTCATCTCGGCGGCGGTGGATTGTGGCGCGCTGCCTTCATCGCCACGGCTTCGCCGCACCCGCCTTCAAGATACCTTCGCGCCGCCCTTCTGCTGCCGCTGGTGCCCGGCATTCTTCCTCTCGCACCAGCTCCACAGGAGGAACCCAGTGCAAAAGTCATTCACCCGCCTCTCCCTCGCCACCGCCCTGCTGATGGGCGCGGCCCTTCCGGTCTTCGCCCAGGGTGGCAGCACCCCGGCCGGCACCGCGCAGGGCACGCCCGCCACAAGGCCTGCCGTGACCACCGCCGCCCCGGCGGCCAATGGCCAGGCCACGGCGGCACGGCCCGCCACCCCGGCGCATCCGGGTGGCAGCGTGCAGCCCCAGGCCGCCCGCCCCGCCACCCCTGCCCCGGGCGCCACCGTGCAGGGCAATGCCACCCCGGCCCAGCGCCCGGCGGCCACACCCGGCACCGCCGCCACGCCCAGCCGCGTGAACTGAAACGGCAGGCTCCTCTCAACACCGTGCCGTGCCTGCCCCGGTGGCGCTCAGCCGCCGCCGGGGCCTCTCTCTCGGATCTCTTCACCTCGCCCTGCTGCCGCCCGGCAGCAGGGTTTTTTTCACCGGTTGACGCCCCCCGCGCGCCGCCTGACAAATAGTGGAAACGAGGGAGGCTCCACATATGTCCAGCGACACGCTCATCGCCATCAAGCCCGAGGTGGCGGCACGCACGCTCGTCTCCACCGCGCGCCACGCCGCCATGTCGGCCGAGGCGCAGGAAACCCCGGAGGTGTTCTGGGCGCGTGAGGCGCAGCGCATCACCTGGATGACGCCGCCCACCCGGATGAAGAACACCAGCTTCACCGGCGATGTGAGCATCAAGTGGTTCGAGGATGGCGTGCTGAACGCCTCCGTCTCCTGCCTCGACCGCCATGTGCAGGCCGGCCATGGTGCCCGCACCGCCATCATCTGGGAGGGTGATGACCCGAACAGCGACAGCAAGACCAGCTACGCCGAATTGCTCGAGCGGGTCTGCAAGCTGGCCAACGCGATGAAGGCGCTGGGCATCAAGAAGGGCGATGTCGTCACCATCTACATGCCGATGATCGTGGAGGCGGCGGTGGCCATGCTGGCCTGCGCGCGCATTGGCGCCATCCATTCCATCGTCTTTGGCGGCTTCTCGCCGGAAAGCCTGGCGACCCGGCTGCGCGATTGCGGCTCGGTGGCCCTGCTCACCGCCGATGAGGGCCGCCGCGGTGGCCGCAAGGTGCCGCTCAAGGCCAATGCCGATGAGGCGCTGCTGGAATGCCCCGGCGTGAAGCATGTCATCGTGGCCCGCAACACCGGCGCGACAGTGAATATGGAACCCGGCCGCGACCATTGGTGGGAGACGGTGACGCGCGACGCCCCCGCCGAATGCGCGCCCGAGCCCATGGGCGCCGAGGACCCGCTTTTCATCCTCTACACCTCCGGCTCCACCGGAAAGCCCAAGGGCGTGCTGCACACCACCGGCGGCTATATGGTCTGGGCCAGCTACACCCATGAAATGGTATTCGATTATAAGCCCGGCGAGATCTACTGGTGCACCGCCGATGTGGGTTGGGTGACCGGGCACAGCTATATCGTCTATGGCCCGCTGGCCAATGGCGCGACCACGCTGATGTTCGAGGGCGTGCCGAATTACCCCGATGTCAGCCGCATGTGGCAGGTGGTCGACAAGCATCAGGTGAATATTTTCTACACCGCCCCCACCGCCATCCGTGCCCTGATGCGCGAGGGTGAGGCGCCGGTGAAGAAATGGCGCCGTGACTCACTGCGGCTGCTGGGCAGCGTGGGCGAGCCGATCAATCCCGAGGCCTGGCTGTGGTATTACCGCGTGGTGGGTGAGGAGCGCTGCCCCATTGTGGACACATGGTGGCAGACCGAGACCGGCGGGATTCTGATCAGCCCCCTGCCCGGTGCTGTGGCCCAAAAACCCGGCTCCGCCACCCTGCCGCTGCCTGGCGTGCTGCCGGGCATCGTGGATGCGCAGGGCGTCGTGCTGGAGGGCGAGGCCGAGGGCAATCTGGTTCTGATGGATAGCTGGCCTGGCCAGATGCGCAGCGTCTATGGCGACCATAAGCGCTTTATCCAGACCTATTTCTCTGATTTTCCAGGAAAATATTTCACCGGCGATGGCGCGCGGCGTGACGCTGACGGCTATTATTGGATCACCGGCCGGGTGGATGACGTGATCAATGTCGCCGGCCACCGGATGGGCACGGCGGAGGTGGAAAGCGCGCTGGTGGCCCACCCCAAAGTGGCCGAGGCCGCTGTGGTGGGCATGCCGCATGATCTGAAGGGCCAGGGCATCTACTGCTATGTGACGCTGAATGTGGGCGAAGAGCCCTCCGACGGCTTGCGCCGCGAACTCGTCGCCTGGGTGCGCAAGGAGATCGGCCCGATCGCGACCCCCGACGCCATCCAATGGGCGCCGGGCCTGCCGAAGACCCGCTCGGGCAAGATCATGCGCCGCATTCTGCGCAAGATCGCGGCCAATGAGACGGATAGCCTGGGCGATGTCTCCACCCTGGCTGACCCTGGCGTGGTGACCGATCTGGTGGCGAACCGGGTCGGCTGACCCGGCCGCCGCCTGCCGTCCTCAGGGAATGAGGACGGTGCTGCCCGTGGTCTTGCGGGCTTCGAGGTCGGTATGGGCCTGCGCTGCATCCTTCAGGGCGTAGCGCTGGTTCACGTTGATCTTCACCGCGCCGGACAGCACCACCTCAAACAGGCTCGCCGCGCAGGCGGTGAGGTCGGCATGGGTGGCGGTGTAGGTGTTCAGCGTGGGCCGCACGACATAAAGGCTGCCCTTGGCGGCGAGGATGCCCAGATCAAAGGGCGTCACCGGGCCCGAGGCATTGCCATAGCTGACCAGCATGCCGCGCGGTGCCAGGCTGTCGAGCGAGGGCATAAAAGTATCCTTGCCGACGCTGTCATAGCTGACGGGCACGCCGGCACCGCCGGTGATGCGCTTGACCGCAGCTGGCAGGTCCTCGCTGGTCAGCACCACATGATCGGCGCCATGCGCCTTCGCCAATGCGGCCTTTTCGGGGGTGGAGACGGTGCCGATGACCGTGCAGCCCAGATGCTTGGCCCATTGGCAGAGAATGAGGCCCACGCCGCCGGCTGCGGCATGCACCAGAATGGTTTGGCCGGCGCGCACCGGATAGGTGCTGTGCAGCAGGTACTGCGCCGTCATGCCCTGGAGCATCATGGCGGCTGCGGTCTCGCTGGAAATCCCCTCAGGGATTTTCACCAGCCGGTCCGCCTTCAGGCAGCGGCTTTGCGCATAGGCGCCGATCGGGCCGGAGGCATAGGCCACACGGTCACCCACCGAAACCTCGGTGACGCCCTCGCCCACCGCATCGACCACGCCGGCACCTTCCATGCCGATGATGGCGGGCAGGGAGGGGGCCTTGTAGAGGCCGGTGCGGAAATAGACGTCGATATAATTGAGGCCGACGGCCTCCTGGCGGATGCGGGCCTCGCCGGGCTTTGGCTCCGGGCGGGGCAGCTCCTCCCAGATCATCTTCTCGGGGCCGCCATATTCATGGATGCGGATGGCAAAGGTCATGGATGGGGGTCCCGGGATTCGAGGTCGAGGAGGAAGCGTTTGGTATCAGCACCATCAAGGCCGGAATAGCCACCGATGGAACCATCAGCACCCACCACACGATGGCAGGGGATGATGATGGGGATGGGGTTGCGGCCATTGGCCTGGCCGATCGCGCGCGGGCCGGAGGCGAGGGCGCGGGCGATGTCACCATAGGAGCGGGTTTCGCCCGGCGGTATCTGTTGCAGCGCGGCCCAGACACGGCGCTGAAAGGGCGTGCCATGCGGTGCGAGAGGAAGCTGGAAATGCCGGCGCTTGCCGTCGAAATAATCCTGCAGCTGTTCGGCGGCGTCGCGCAGCAGGGCCGTGGGCTGTTGCTCCGCCACCCGGCCCCAATCAAGGGACACGATGGCGCCATCCTCCTCGGAGAGGGTGAGGTCGCCCAGCGGTGTGAGTAGCGAGAGTTGGGGCATGTGTTTCGGGGGGGTTCAGGTGACGATGCAGCACCGGCAGGGGTGGGGCGTCAAGCGGGGGGGTGTGCTGCGCTGGGCGTGGTGGCGGTGACGCAACACTGCCCCTGGTCGAGCCCTCCAGCCGGCGCTAGACCAGGGCGAACCGGAGCATTCGCGCATGCAAGACCCGCCGCAATTCTACAACGCCCATATTTTCGTCTGCACCAATCGCCGGCCGGATGGCCACAAGCGCGGCAGCTGCGCCGCCTCCGGCAGTGAGGATTTGCGCGACTATATGAAGTCCCGCGCCAAGGAGCTGGCCATCCCCAATATCCGGGTGAATATGGCAGGCTGCCTGGAGCGCTGCGAGTTTGGCCCGGCCATGGTGATCTATCCCGAGGGCGTGTGGTATCGGCCGCAAAGCCGCGCCGATATCGATGAGATTCTCGATGTCCATGTCCAGAAAGGCGGCCGGGTGGAACGGCTGATGCTGACGGAGAAGGACCGCGTCTAGCACCACCATCTTCGCGCTCGCCTCCGGTGCTGGGCGGGCGGCGGTGGCGGTGCTGCGCCTCTCCGGGCCGGGCTGTGGCGCGGTGCTGGATGGGCTGTGCCGGCGGCCATTGCCGCGCATGGCCAGCCTGCGGCGGTTGCGGCATGGCGGGCTGGTGCTGGACCAGGCGCTGGTGCTCTGGTTTCCTGGCCCGGCCAGCTACACCGGCGAGGATTCCGCCGAATTTCATCTGCATGGCGGGCCGGCCGTGGTGGCGGCGGTGGCCGATGCCCTGGTGGCGCTGGGCGCCCGCCCGGCCGAGCCCGGCGAGTTCACCCGCCGCGCCTTTGTCCATGGCAAGCTGGACCTGACCGCTGCCGAGGGTGTGGCGGATTTGATCGAGGCTGAGACCGAGGCCCAGCGCCGCCAGGCGCTGCGGCAGCTCGAAGGCGGCCTGGCTGGGCGCTACCAGGGCTGGGCCGGCCGGCTGGCGCGGCTGCTGGCCCGGCAGGAGACCTTCATCGAGTTCGAGGATGAGGATCTGCCGGAAGGGCTCGACGCGGCCGTGGCGGAGGATGCGGCCGCCCTGCGCGACGAACTGGCCGCCGAGATTGCCGGTGCCGCCAGGGGTGAGGCGCTGCGCGAGGGGCTGCGTATTGCTATTCTGGGCGCGCCGAATGCCGGCAAATCCTCGCTGTTGAATGCGCTGGCGGGGCGTGAGGCGGCCATTGTAAGCCCGCAGGCCGGCACCACGCGCGATGTGGTGGAGGCCAGGGTGGTGATCGCCGGCGTGCCTGTGCTGCTGGCCGATACCGCTGGTCTGCGCGAGACGGCAGACGCGATCGAGGCCGAGGGTGTGCGCCGCGCCCGTGCCCAGGGCCAGGCGGCGGAACTCGTGCTGGCCGTCTTCGCCGCCGATGCGGCCCCTGATGCCGAGACCCTGGCATTGCTGGAGACGGGCGCGCTGGCGGTGGTCAACAAGGCGGATCTCGCCGCCCCTGCCTTGGCAGGCATTGCCGTCTCCGCCCGCACCGGGGCTGGCCTGCCCGCACTTCGGTTAGCGCTGGAGGCGGCGGTGCGGGCCCGTGCCGGGCTGAGCGACGTGGCCGGCCTCACCCGCCCGCGCCATCGCGCGGCGCTGGCCGATACCATCGCCGCCCTGGACGCCCTGCCCCAGGCCGCCCTGCCCGAGTTGCGCGCCGAAGCACTGCGGGCCGCCATGCGCGCCCTGGGGCGGCTGACCGGCGCCATGAGTGTGGAAGCGATTTTGGACTTGGTGTTTTCCGAGTTCTGCATCGGCAAGTAAGCGCGTATAAGCCGCGCCATGAACGCGATGAATTTTGACGTGGTGGTGGTGGGCGGTGGCCATGCCGGCTGTGAGGCGGCGGCGGCGGCGGCACGCTGCGGCGCCCGCACCCTGTTGCTGACCCATAAGCTGGACAGCATCGGCGAGATGTCCTGCAACCCGGCCATTGGCGGGATCGGCAAGGGGCATCTGGTGCGCGAGGTGGATGCGCTCGATGGCATCATGGGCCGCGCCGCTGATGCTGCCGGCATCCATTTCAAGCTTCTCAACCGCAGCAAGGGCCCGGCGGTGCGTGGCCCGCGTGCCCAGGCCGACCGCAAGCTCTATCGCCAGGCCGTGCAGGCGCTGTTGGCCGAGACGCCGGGGCTGACCATCATGGCCGAGGCGGTGGAGGGCCTGCTGCCCGGTGCGCGCGGCGTACTGGGCGCCACGGGCGTGGAATACCGCGCGGGTGCGGTGGTGATCACGACCGGCACCTTTCTGCGCGGTGTCATCCATATTGGCCATGAGCGGCATGCGGCGGGGCGGGTGGGCGATGCGCCTGCGGTGGGCCTCGCCTTGGCGCTGGAGGGGCTGGGCCTGCCCATGGCGCGGCTGAAGACCGGCACACCACCGCGCCTCGATGGGCGGACCATCGACTGGGCCGCGCTCGAATCCCAGCCCGGCGATGCCGAACCCGAGCCACTCTCCTGGATGACCCAGCGTATCACCAACCGGCAGGTGGCCTGTGGCATCACCTATACCAGCGAGACAATGCACGCGCTGATCCGCGCTAATCTGACCGAGAGCGCGGTTTATGGCGGCAGGATCGAGGGTGTGGGGCCGCGCTATTGCCCCTCCATTGAGGATAAGATTGTCCGCTTCGCCGATAAGGCGCGGCATCAGGTGTTCCTGGAGCCTGAGGGGCTGGATGACCCGACTGTCTATCCCAATGGCATCTCCACCAGCCTGCCAGCCGCGATTCAGGCGCAAATGGTGGCGGCTATGCCCGGGCTGGAACGGGCAGTGATCCTGCGGCCGGGCTATGCCATCGAGTATGACCATGTCGACCCGCGCGCCCTGCGCCCGACGCTGGAATTGCGCGAGCTGCCAGGGCTGTTCCTGGCCGGGCAGATCAACGGCACCACCGGTTATGAGGAGGCGGCGGCACAGGGGCTGATGGCAGGGCTGAACGCCGCCCAGCGCGCATCCGGCGCCGAGCCGGATAGGATTCTGCGCCGCGATGAGGCCTATGCCGGCGTCATGCTGGATGACCTGACCCTGCAGGGAGTGAGCGAGCCCTACCGTATGCTCACCGCGCGCAGTGAGTACCGGCTGCGTCTGCGGGCCGATAATGCCGGGCTGCGCCTCTCGCAAAAGGGCCTGGCCTGGGGCTGCATCGGGCGTGAGCGCGCCGTCGCATTTTCTGCCTTTGCCTCTGCCGTGGGCGAGGCCCTGGCCCGCGCTCGGGCCGAGGGTGCAACGCCCGCGGCGTTCCGCGCCGCCGGTGCGCCGGTCAATCTCGACGGCCGTTGGCGCAGCGTGCTGGATGTGCTCGCCCTGCCCGCCATGCGGCCGGAGGTGATCGAGGCTATGTTCCCCTGGTTACGTGACCTGCCCCCACGGGTGCGCGAGCAGGTGCAGGCCGAGGCGCTCTATGGTCCCTATCTGGAGCGGCAGGATGCTGAGTTGCAGATGCTCTCGCGCGAGGAGGCTTTGGCCATCCCCGATGGCATAGACTTCGCGGCCATAGCCGGCCTCTCGCGGGAGATGCAGGTGCGCCTTGCCAAGGCCCGCCCCGCCACCTTGGGTGGCGCCACCCGCCTGCCTGGCATCACGCCTGCCGCCGTCGCCGCGCTGGCCGTGCATTTGCGGCGGGCCTGAGGGGCGTGTTTCACGTGAAACATCCTATCCCGCCGGCCTTTGATGTTTCACGTGAAACACAAGTGCGGCTTGATGCTTATCTGGCGCTGCTGGGGCGGTGGAATGCGCGGATCAACCTTATTGGCCCTTCGCCGCCAGAGACATGGTGGGCGCGGCATATTCAGGATGGCCTGCAATTGGTGCCGCTGCTGCCTGAGGGCGAAGGGCCGGTGGCTGATTTGGGCAGTGGGGCTGGCCTGCCTGGGCTGATTCTGGCGGCCTGTGTGGCGCGGCCCATCCATCTGGTTGAGGCCGATCAGCGCAAATGCGCCTTCCTGCGTGAGGCGGCACGGGAAATGGGCCTGGACCATGTGACCATCCATGCGCGGCGAATAGAGGCCGCAACCCTGCCCCCGCTCGCTGCCGTGACTGCCCGTGCCCTGGCGCCACTGCACAGCCTGCTAGGCCATGCCCATAAATTCCTCGCAAGCGACGGCCTTGCCATCTTTCCCAAGGGCCGCACGGCCGAAGCCGAGTTGACCGAGGCCACCGCCCGCTGGCACATGGGCGTGGAGCGCTTCACCAGCCGCACCGAAGCCGATGCCACCATCCTCCTGATCCGAGAATTGCGCCCTGTCGTCATCGCCTGAACCCTCCGCCCCGCGGATTCTCGCCCTCGCCAACCAGAAAGGCGGCGTCGGCAAGACCACGACCGCGGTGAATTTGGCCGCCGCCCTCGCCGCGCGTTACAAAATCCTGCTGATAGATCTCGACCCGCAGGGCAATGCCTCCACAGGCCTGGGGGTGAACCGTGCGACGCGGCGCACCGGCACCTATGCCATGCTAGTGGAAGGCCGCCCGTTGGCGGAGGTGGCGCGGCCCACCCCTATCCCCAATCTAAGCATTGTTCCGGCCGATCCTGACCTCGCAGGCGGCGAACTTGAATTGGTTGATTTGGAGGGCCGCGAACACCGCCTGCGCCGCGCGCTGGAGGGGGTGAATGGCTATGACTGGGTGATCCTGGATTGCCCCCCCTCCCTTGGCTTGCTCACCCTCAACGCCCTGGTGGCCGCGCATTCCGTGCTGGTGCCATTGCAGGCCGAGTTCTACGCGCTGGAAGGCGTCTCTCAGATCACCCAGACGATTGAGCGCGTGCGCCGCGCCCTCAACCCGCGCCTGGCGCTGGAGGGCATTGCGCTGACGATGTTCGACCGCCGCAACAACCTCTCCGAGGCGGTGGAGAGCGATGTGCGCCAGCATTTCGGCGCCAAGGTGTTCGATACGATTATCCCCCGCAATGTGCGGGTATCCGAGGCCCCCTCGCACGGCCTGCCGGTCACCATCTATGATATCCGCTCCCCCGGTGCGCAGGCTTATATAGCCCTTGCAGCCGAATTACTGCGACGGAACCGCGCATGACCAAGCCACCCCGCCTCGGCAAAGGCCTCTCGGCACTCTTGGGCGATGTGGCCGAAGCGGCCGCGCATGAAGGTGTGCGGACCCTGCCCGTCACGGCGCTCGAGCCTGGCCCCTTTCAGGCCCGCGGCCCGATGGATGCCGATGCGCTGGAGGAACTTGCGGCATCCATCCGCCGCCATGGCGTCCTGCAGCCCATCCTGGTGCGCCCGCGCCCGCAATCGCCCGGCCGCTATGAGATCATCGGCGGCGAGCGCCGCTGGCGCGCCGCCCAGGCCGCGCATCTGCATGAGGTGCCTGTCGTCGTGCGCGATTTTGATGATCGTGAGGCGATGGCGGCGGGCCTAGTTGAGAACCTGCAGCGTGAGGATCTCAACGCGCTTGAAGAGGCTGAAGGCTACCACCGCCTGATCGAACAATTTGGCCTCACGCAGCAGGCGCTCAGCGAGGTCATTGGCAAGTCCCGCCCACATATCGCCAATACGCTGCGCCTGCTCTCCCTGCCCGAGCGCGTGCGCGACCTGCTGCGTGACGGTGCGCTGACCGCAGGCCATGCCCGCGCCGTGCTGGCCGCAACCGACCCTGTGGCGGTGGCATTGCAGGTGGTGGATCGTGGCCTGAATGTCCGTCAGGCAGAGGCCTTGGCCAATGCGAGACCGGCAATCCAGCCAGAGCGCAGGACAGATCCTGAGACCCGCGCGCTGGAACGCGAGTTATCCCAGCATCTCGGCCTGCAGGTGGCCGTGCAGCACAATGGCAAATCCGGCCAGGTGGTGATCAAGTATCGCAATCTGGACCAGTTGGATGGGCTGATCCGCCTGCTCAAGCCCGAGGGCTGATCCTATCGGGCCCACCGCCCGATAGGGAACTCACGCCGCCTCAATTGGCGACGCGGAATTCAGCCTCAGTCTTTTCCCGCACTTCCTCGAGCGTCACACCCGGCGCCAGTTCGATCAGCGCCATGCCAGCATCGCCGCGGCGGTCGATGGTGAAGACGCCGAGTTCGGTGATCACCATATCCACCACCCGCGCGCCGGTGAGTGGCAGGTTGCACGCCTTCAGCAGCTTGGGCTTGCCACCGGCCGTGTGCTCCATCAGCACCACCACGCGCTTCACACCGGCCACCAGATCTATGGCGCCGCCCATGCCCTTGACCATCTTGCCGGGGATCATCCAGTTCGCCAGATCGCCATTCTGCGCCACCTGCAGCGCGCCCAGGATGGACAGGTCGATATGCCCGCCGCGGATCATGGCGAAACTGTCGGCACTGGAGAAAATGCTGGTGGTGGGCAGCATCGTCACCGTCTGCTTGCCGGCATTGATGATGTCGGCATCCTCCTCCCCCTCATGGGGGAAGGCGCCGATGCCAAGCATGCCATTCTCGCTCTGCAACTGCACCGACACACCGGCGGGGATATGATTCGCCACCAGGGTGGGAATGCCGATGCCCAGGTTCACATATAACCCGTCATCCAGTTCGCGCGCCGCGCGGGCGGCCATTTCGTCGCGATTCCAGGGCATGGGTCTCTCCTTACGCCGCCTTGGGCGTGATGGTGCGGTTCTCGATGCGCTTCTCGAAGTCAGCCGGGCATTCGATGATGCGCTTGACGTAAACGCCGGGGGTGATGATGTGGTCGGGGTCGATCTCACCGGGCTGCACCAGATGCTCCACCTGCGCCACGGTCAGTCGGGCGGCGGTGGCCATCATCGGGTTGAAGTTCCGGGCGGTGCGGCGATAGACGAGGTTGCCCTCCGTATCGCCCTTCCAGGCATGCACCAGGGCCAGGTCGGCCACGATGCCGCGTTCCATGATATAGGTTTCCCCATCAAACACCTGGCTGGGCTTGCCCTCGGCCACCTTGGTGCCCACGCCGGTCTTGGTGAAGAAGGCGGGAATACCCGCACCGCCGGCGCGGATGCGCTCAGCCAGCGTGCCTTGCGGGTTGAATTCGATCTCCAACTCACCGGCGAGGAATTGCCTGGCGAATTCGGCATTCTCCCCCACATAGCTAGCGATCATTTTCTTCACCTGCCGTGTGCGAAGCAGCTTACCGAGGCCCACATCGTCAATGCCGGCATTGTTGGACACGATGGTGAGGTCCTTGACCCCCGAATCGCGGATAGCGTCGATCAGCAGTGAGGGAATTCCGCATAGGCCAAAGCCTCCGGAATGAATCATCATGCCATCGCGCAGCACGCCGGCCAGTGCGGCCACCGCATCAGGATATACCTTGCCCATTCCCCGGCCTTCTCAAGCTGTTTCACGCAGCAACCTAGCGATGCGACTTCTTGCGGGGAAGGGGTTGCGCGCTTTCTCGATGGGGTCTAGACGCACATTTCCCTAGGGGGCCATAGCTCAGTTGGTAGAGCGCTTGAATGGCATTCAAGAGGTCGACGGTTCGATTCCGTTTGGCTCCACCAGGCAATCCCCCAGATTTCAGTAAAATCAGCCGCTTCATTTCCGCTCTGCCGTGGAAAACCACCTCGGCCTTGCTGAGGCCATGACGCATGGCGGCCCCGGCTTCGCCCCCCTCCCCCTGCAGTCCGCGTGAACAACCGCCCCACCCACGCGAAGCAGCGGCGATGACTGAACCCCCGCAGGCTGCTAGAACGAACCGTGTCCAAGCCTCGCCCTCCCCAGCCACCGCGCCTGCTACTGCCCGATGCGCCCGCGCTGGTGGCTGGCGCCGGCCGCGCTACCTTGCTGACGCCCGATGGCGAGGTACTGACGCCCCCCCTGGGTTCCGCCCTGGCCGAGGCCCTGGCCGGGCTGCCGCCACCGCTGCTGGTGCATGCGCCGGCCACCGCAAGGCGGTTGGATCTGCCCGCCTTCATCGATGCGTTTGACCTTCTTGAGCTCTTCGCCTTCTGCATGCCGGGGTGCCTGGCAGCCCCCACGCCGCGCGGCTTGGCCATCGCGCTCGACCTGCCGGTGCCAGCCGATGATGCCGATGCCGCCGCCCTATTGCCCGAGATAGCCACCACGCTGCTGCGCGCTTTGGCCGAGACCCGGGCGAGCAGCGCCGGCGCCGATGCCGCCGCCATGGCTGCCCAGTTGAAAGCCACCACCGGCTGGCCCTGGGCCGAGAGCGTGCTGGCGGCGCTCGGTGCGCCCGATGCACGGCCCGACCGCAACGCCTTTCGCCCCTGGCGGCGTCTGCCGGAATGGGAGGATGAGGCACCGCCGCCGCCGCCGGCCAGCCATGGCGTCACCCAGGCCGAGGCGCGCGCCCGGCTGGCCGCCATGCTGGGTGAGGGCGCCGAGCAGCGGCCCAGCCAGGCCGATTACGCCTCTGCCGCCTCCGCCGCCTTCATGCCGCGCGAGGCCGAGGGCCAGCCCAACTTCGTGCTGGCCGAGGCCGGCACCGGCACCGGCAAGACACTGGGCTATATCGCCCCCGCCTCGCTTTGGGCCGAGAAGAACGGCGCGCCGGTCTGGCTTTCCACCTATACCCGCAACCTCCAGCGGCAATTGGACCAGGAATTGGCCCGGCTCTATCCGGACCCGGAGGAGCGCCGCGCCCGGGTGGTGGTGCGCAAGGGGCGGGAGAATTATCTCTGCCTGCTCAATCTGGAGGAGGTGCAGGGGCAAATCTCCCTGCGCGAGGCAGCGCTGCCGTTGGCACTGGCCTGCCGCTGGGCCACCGCCACGCGCGATGGTGATATTGTGGGCGGTGATTTTCCCGGCTGGATCATGGAGCTGTTCGGCGGCGCGGTGATCGGCCAATTGGCCGATAGGCGCGGTGAATGCATCCGCAGCGCCTGCACGCATTACCGCAAATGCTATGTCGAGCATTCCATCCGCCGGGCGAAATCGGCGCGGCTGGTGGTCGCCAATCATGCGTTGGTGATGGTGCAGGCGGCACTGGGCGGCGGCGAGGATGGGCGGCCGCTGCGCTATGTCTTCGATGAAGGGCATCATGTGTTCGATGCCGCCGATGGCGCCTTCTCGGCAGCAATCTCGGGATTTGAGACGGCGGAAATGCGCCGCTGGCTGCTGGGCGCCGAGGGCGGGCGTTCCCGCGCCAAGGGGTTGCAGCGCCGGATCGAGGATCTGGCCGGCGATATCCCCGATCTGCTGGCCCCTCTGGAGGCAGCGCTGCAGGCCGCCCTGGCACTGCCCCAGCAGGGCTGGCAATCCCGCTTGGCCGAGGGCGGCATCCCCCACCCGACCGAGGATTTCCTGCGCGCCATCCGCGCCCAGGTGCTTGCCCGCGCCAAGGATGATGACGGGCAATATGGCATCGAATGCGACCTGCACCCGATGAACCCGGAGATGGCCGAGACCGCAGCGGCGCTGGAACGCGCCCTGGCCCGGCTGGAAGAGCCGCTGAAGACCTTGGCCGGCCGGCTGCAGGCCAAGCTGGATGACAACCCCGAAGAGCTGGAACTGGCCGAGAGAATCCGGCTGGAGACGGCCATTCGCGGCATTGAGCGGCGGGTGCTGCTGCCACTCGGCGCCTGGCGCAGCATGCTCAATGGACTTGGCAATATGCCCGAGCCCGGCACCCGCCCGCTCATGGTGGATTGGCTGGCCCTGACCCGGCGCGAGGCGCGCGATATTGATGCCGGCATGCACCGCCATTGGCTGGACCCGACGCAGCCCTTCGCCATGCAGGTTGCAGCCCCCGCGCATGGGCTGCTCATCACCTCGGCCACGCTGCGCGACGGCTTGCCCGAGCAGGATATGGAGGAGAGCTGGCGCACCGCCGAGGCGCGCACCGGCGCCGCCCATCTGCCCATGCCCGCCCTGCGCGCCGCCCTGCCCAGCCCCTTCGACTATCCAGGCCAGACTCGCGCCTTTGTGGTGACCGATGTGGATAAGGCGCGCACGCCGCAGGTGGCGGCGGCCATGCAGGGGCTGTTCATGGCCGCTGGCGGCGGGGGGTTGGGGCTATTCACCGCCATTCGTCGGCTGCGCGAGGTGGCGCGCATCATCGCCCCCAGCCTGGAGGGGATGGGCATCCCGCTTTACGCCCAGCATGTGGATGCGATGGACAATGCCACCTTGGTGGATGTGTTCCGCGCCGAGGAAAATTCCTGCCTGCTGGGCACGGATGCGATGCGCGATGGGGTGGATGTGCCCGGGCGTTCGCTGCGGCTGCTGGTCTATGACCGGGTGCCCTGGCCTCGGCCAACCATATTGCACCGCGAGCGGCGGACCCATCTGAGCGAGGGCGACCCCAAGGGCTATGATGATGCCCAGGCCCGGCACAAGCTGCGCCAGGGTTTTGGCCGGCTGATCCGCCGCGGCGATGACCGGGGGGTTTTCGTGCTGCTCGACAAGAGCGCGCCCTCGCGGCTGCTGGCGGGGCTGCCGGTGGTGCCACGGCGCGTTACCCTGCGCGAGGCGCTGGAAGAGACCCGCGGCTTTCTCGCCTCGGGCTGAGCCGGGCGCGCGCTGTCAGATATTGCGGAGCATGGCATGGACGGCGGCGACATCCGCCGCCACCGGATTATCCAGCGCCATATGCGGCGCGCCATAGCCCCAGCCGGCGAAAATGCCCGGAATGCCGGCGCCGCGCGCGGCCAGCATGTCATTGGCATGGTCCCCCAGCATCACCGCGCGGCCACCACCGGCCAGGCCCATGGTGGCCAGCAAATGCGCGGGGTCTGGCTTGCGGGTGGGGAATGAATCGCCGCCGCCAATGGCGCGGAATTTCTCCGCCACGCCGAAATGCGCCAGCACCGCCCGGGCGGGGATAACGGGTTTGTTGGTGCAAACGGCAAGCCGCCAGCCCTCGGCCAGCAGCGCCTCCAGCAGGGCGGTGATGCCGGGAAAGAGTTGGGTGAGCGGCCCGCCTTCCAGATCGGGGTCGGCGATGAAACCCTCCACCGCGCCCGGCGGCGCCTCGCGCCCACGGGCGGCGAAGGCGCGTTCGCACAGCACGCGCGCGCCATCGCCGATCATCGGGATGACCTCGGCTAGGGTCAGCGGCGCCAGGCCATGCAGAGCGAGTTGGCGGTTGGCCGCCACACGGATATCGGGTGCCGTATCCAGCAGGGTTCCATCGAGGTCGAAAACGGCGAGACGGTTCATATCCGCTGCCATGCCACATCGGGCAAAGAATGTTCAACCCGGCAGGGCTTGCGGTGTGCTCTGGCCTGCGGCACGCATGAACTATGCCAGCCGCTATTCTGCTCGCCGCGGGGATGGGCACCCGCATGCGCTCCGCACTGCCCAAGGCCATGCATCCGCTGGGTGGCCGGCCCATGCTGCGCCACCTGCTGGCCGCGGTGGAGCAGGTGTTTGACCGCATCGTGGTGGTGGTGGGCCCGGGGATGGAGGGGCTGGCGAAGATCGCCGCCCCGCATGATGTGGTGGTGCAGCATGAGCGCCTGGGCACCGCCCATGCCGCGCGAATGGCCGCCCCGCTGCTGGCCGATTATGCCGGCGAGGTTGCGGTGCTCTATGCCGATAATCCGCTGATCACGGCGGCCACCATGCAGCGGCTGCTGGAAGCCCCGGCCGATATCGCGCTGCTGGCCATGCGCCCCGCCGATGCGGCGAAATATGGCCGGGTGGTGAGCGAGGGCGAGCGGGTGCTGCGCGTGGTGGAATGGGCTGATGCCCCCGAGGCTGAGCGGGCGATTGGCCTGTGCAATGCCGGCGTCATCCGTGCGCCGGCCGGCCGGCTCTTCCCCTGGCTGGCGGCGGTGGGCAATGCCAATGCCGCTGGTGAATACTACCTGCCCGATGTGATTTCCCTCGCTGCGGCCGAGGGCGCGCATTGCGCCGCGGTGGAAGCACCGGAGGCCGAGCTGCGCGGCATCAATAGCCGCGCCGAACTCGCCCTGGCCGAGGGCGAATTGCAGGCCGCCCTGCGCGCCACGGCCTTGGCCGGGGGCGTGACGATGGTTGCACCAGAAACGGTCTTTCTGCATCACGATACCGTGCTGGAACAGGATACGCTGGTGGAGCCGCATGTCGTCTTCGGCCCCGGTGTGCGGGTGGAAAGCGGCGCGCTGATCCGGGCGTTTTCGCATCTGGAGGGTTGCGTGGTGCGGCGTGATGCCATCATCGGCCCCTATGCCCGGCTGCGGCCGGGGGCGGATGTGGGGCAGGGCGCGCATGTGGGCAATTTCGTCGAGCTGAAGGCGACCACGCTGGGGGCGGGCGCCAAGGCGAACCATCTGGCCTATCTGGGCGATGCGAGCGTGGGGGCGGGGAGCAATATCGGCGCTGGCACCATCACCTGCAATTATGACGGCGTGAACAAGCACCGAACCGAAATCGGCGCGCGCAGCTTCATCGGCAGCAACACCGCCCTGGTGGCGCCGGTGCGTGTCGGCGATGGCGCGCTCATCGCAGCGGGCAGCACCATCACTGAAGACGTGCCGGACAACACGCTGGCCCTGGCGCGCGGGCGGCAAGTGAATAAGCCGGGGCGCGGCTTCAAAGGGAAGACATAGCATGTGCGGAATTGTGGGTGTCATCGGCCTTTCCCCAGCCGCGCCGCGCATGCTCGAGGGCCTCAAGCGGCTGGAATATCGCGGCTATGACAGCGCGGGCCTGGCCACGCTGGTCAATGGCCGGATTGAGCGTCGGCGGGCGGAGGGCAAGCTTGGCAACCTCGCCGCCGCGCTGGAGGCCAACCCGCTGCCGGGGCTGACTGGCATAGGCCATACCCGCTGGGCCACCCATGGCGGGCCAACCGAGCGCAATGCCCACCCCCATGCCACCGCCCGGGTGGCGGCGGTGCATAATGGCATCATCGAAAACTTTTCCGAATTACGGGCGGAGCTGGAAGCCGCCGGCCAGGCCTTCACCAGCGACACCGATACCGAGACGGTGGTGCAGTTGCTGGATTTGTTGCTGGCGCAAGGCATGACGCCAGAGCAGGCTGCCCCCGCCGCGCTCAAACGCCTGCATGGCGCCTTCGCCATGGCTTTCATCTTTGCCGGCCGGCCGGATTTGCTGATTGTCGCCCGACACGGCCCGGCACTCGCCGTGGGCTATGGTGAGGGCGAAATGTATGTCGGCAACGACGCGCTGGCGCTCGCACCGCTGACCAACCGCATCTCCTATCTGGAGGATGGCGATTGGGCGGTGCTCTCGCCCGGCGGCGTGCGCTTCATGGACCTCGACGGCCGTGAGGTGAAGCGCGAGGCCAAGGCCAGCCATGTCACCTCCGCGCTGACCGGGCGCGGCAATCACCGGCACTTCATGGAGAAGGAGCTGCAGGAACACCCCGGCGTGCTGGGCGACACGCTGCGGCAATATATGGACCCGGTGACCCGCGGCGTGGCCCTGCCCACCCTGCCCTTTGACCCGGCTTTGGTGCCGCGCATCACCATCAGCGCCTGCGGCAGCGCCTATCTGGCCGGCATGGTCGGGAAATACTGGATCGAGGAATTTTCGCGCATCCCCTGTGATGGCGATGTGGCCAGCGAATTGCGCTACCGCGACCCGCCGCTGCCCCCGGGCGGCGGCGCAATCCTGGTCAGCCAATCGGGCGAGACGGCCGATACCCTCGCGGCACTCAAAATGCTGCGGGAGCGGGGGCAGGCGGTGCTTGCCATCGTCAATGTGCCCGAATCCTCCATGGCGCGGCTCTCCAACGCCGCCTTGCTGACGGTGGCCGGGCCGGAGATCGGCGTCGCCTCCACCAAGGCCTTCACGGCGCAATTGATGGTGTTGGCCTGCCTGGCCATTGGCATGGGCAGGGCGCGGGGCACGCTCTCGGCCGAGGCGGCGGCGGGGCTGACCGCCGCCCTGTTGGAGGTGCCCGAACACGCCGCCGAGGTCCTCGACCGCGACCAGGAAATCCAATCCTTGGCGCAGGAGGTGGCGAAGGCGCGTGATGTGCTGTTCCTCGGCCGCGGCAGCCTCTTTCCCATCGCCATGGAAGGCGCGTTAAAACTCAAGGAAATCAGTTATATCCATGCCGAAGGCTATGCCGCCGGCGAGATGAAGCACGGCCCCATCGCGCTCATCGACCCCGCCGTGCCGGTCATTGCCCTTGCCCCCTCCGGGCCGCTTTTCGACAAGACGGTGAGCAATCTGCAGGAGGCGGCGGCGCGCGGCGGGCGGATCATGGCCTTCACCGACGAGGCCGGCGCGCAGGTGCTGCGCGGCTTTGCCGAGCGGGTGGTGGTGCTGCCCACGGTGCACCCCTTCGCAGCCCCCATCCTGCATGCCATTCCGGTGCAGCTGCTGGCCTATCACGTGGCCGTGCTCAAGGGCACGGATGTGGACCAGCCGCGCAACCTAGCCAAATCCGTGACGGTGGAATGAACGATAATGGGCTTCGCAATCCTCGCCTTTGACAGCACCGATCCCTCCCGCCGCGCCGAATCGATCGGCCGGCACCGGGAGGTCATCACCCGCTGGGCAGCCGATGGCAGGCTGGCGCTGGGCACGCCCTTATTTGATGCGGCCTTCCAGCCCATGGGCTCGCTGATGATCCTCAATGTGCCCGATGAGACCCATGTGAAGGAGTATATCGCCGAGGAGCCCTTCGCCCGTGAAGCCGTGTGGTCGCGCTTCGAGGTGCTGCCCTTTGCCATCGCCACCCTGCCCTATCGGCCCTTGCCGCAACCCGGCGCGCCCACTGCCACCAGCCGCACCCACACCATCAGCATCGGGCTGGATGGCACTGACCCCGAAGCGCCGCCGCGCCGCGCCGCGGTGCGCGCCAGCCATCTCGCCCGGGTGATCAGCGCGGCCGAAACCGGCCTGCTGGCCATGGGCGGCGCCATTATGCGTGGTCAGACCATGGTGGGCTCCATCGCCATCACCGCCCACGCCTCGGATGCCGAGGCCGAGGCCTGGTGGGCGGAGGACCCCTATATCACCGGCGATGTCTGGCAGCGGGTGACGCGCTACGGCACGCGCATGGTGGGGCTGCCTTACCACCCGCTCCCCGGCGGGGTGTGAAAAGCGCCACCCTCGCGGGCTGCGGCGCGCTCGCGCTTTGGGCGTTTCTGGCGGTGCTGGCGCGCGGGGCGCTGGGCATTCCGCCCCTGCAGCTCACGGCCATGGGCTTTGCCGTGGCCGGGGTGCTGGGTGTGGCAGTGGTGGCGGCGCGCGGGCGGCTTTCCGCGCTGCGCCAGCCTGCGTTGGTCTGGGCGCATGGCGTGGGCGGGCTGTTTGGCTATCACGCGCTGTATTTCGCCGCCCTGGCCTGGGCACCGCCGGTGGAGGCGGGGCTGCTGAATTATCTCTGGCCGCTGCTGATCGTGCTGCTCTCCGCGCCCATTCTGGGCATGCGGCTGGGGCCCGCGCGGCTTGTGGGGGTGGCGCTGGGCTTTGCCGGTTGCGCATTGCTGCTGGCCTCGGGCGCGCGCTTCGCGCCTGAAGCCTGGGCGGGCTTTGCCTGCGCCGTGGCCGCGGCGGTGACCTGGGCGTTCTATTCCGTGCTGTCGCGCCGCCTGGCCAGCGTGCCGAGCGAGGCTGTGGCGGGGTTCTGCCTCGCCTCGGCGGTGCTGGCAGGGCTTTCGCATGGGCTGTTCGAAGCCTGGGTCTGGCCGAATGCACGACAGGCCGGGGCGGCGCTGCTGCTGGGGCTGGGGCCGGTGGGGGCGGCGTTTTTCCTCTGGGATGAGGGGATGAAGCGGGGTGATCCGCGGCTGCTGGGTACGCTCGCCTATGCCGTGCCCGTGGCCTCCACCCTGCTGCTGGTGGCCAGTGGCGAGGCCGCGTTGGAGGCACGGCTGGTGGCGGCGATGGCGTTGGTGGCCGGCGGCGGCTGGCTGGCGGCGCGGGCCAGGTAGGGCGGAAACTCCAGCCGATACGGGGCGTTTCAGTCGCATGTAAGGGAGGCCGCCATGCGAATGATTCTGCTCTGGGCATTTGGGGTGCCTATCCCGCTGCTGATCATCTTGTATTTGACAGGCGTTCTTTAGAAATCTGCTGAAAAACGCCGATGCGGAGGAAAAGAACGAAAGGGCTTTGCGCTCTCCCACCAGGTTCGACATACATGTCGACCCTGCTGGGGTGCTTGAGGGGCAAAGCCCCTCGATCTCACTCCTCCCTATTCGTGTACCCGCACGCCCCAGCCCTCACCGCCGGGTGAACGCATGGCGCAGTGCCTCGGCCACCAGCCCCCCGGCCAGGGCGGTAGCGGAGCGCCCGGTCAGCAGTGCCGCGGCCTCTGCCAAGAGCGACACCTGCGCCGCCTCGCGCAGCGCCTCCTGGCGGATCAGCAGCGCCGCCTCGGCCACCGGGTCAGGGCGGGGGCGGGCCAGCAGCAATAGCAGGCCGGCCAATACGCTATCGGCCAGGGCCAGCAGCAGGCTGGCTGTCAGCGCATCCAGCCACAGGGTGAGCCACAGCCAGGCGGCCAGATGCAGCAGCAGCAGCGCCAGCAGGCCCAGGCCAGCCGCCATGGAGGTCAGCACCATGCCGCGCATGCCACGGGCCGCGCCACGACGAAACCGCAGGCCCTCCGCCCGCGCGGCAATGCCCAGCAGTTGGAGGGCCCGCAGGCTCATCGCCGCGACATGAAATTGAACAACCCGGCCAGCAGGAAACCGGCTGCCCCGGCCACCGCGATGGCCGCCAGGGGCTGCGCCTTCACCGTCGCGCTCAATTCATCGGCCTTGGCGGTCACGGCATGGGAGGCGGCATGGGCGGCATCCTCGGCGCGGTGGGCCAGGGCGCTGACGGTGGGCGAGATGCTCTGGGTCATCAGGCCGTCCACCTGCTGGCGCAGATGGGCAAGCTCGGCCTGGACGTCATCGGCCAGGGCATAGATGGTGTTGGACATGGGTTTCTCCCTCATGGGGTGCGGCGGGGTTGCGGCGGGGTGGAAACGCCGCAGCGCGCGCTGCGTTGCAACAAAACCCATAGAGGGGTGAAAACCCGCTCAGCCGCCCTCGGCCAGCAAGGCGCCGGGGCCGATATGCAGCACGCAGCGCAGGCCCTCGGCCTCCCAATGGCGTTCGATATGGCCATCAAGCGGGCTGCCGGCATTGCAGTCGATCAACTGGGTGCCAAAGCCCGAGCGCGAGGGCGCGCCGGTGAGGAGGGGCCCGCCGCGCTCGGTCCAACTCAGCCGCGCGCCATCCCCCACGCGCTCCCAGCGCAGCGCCAAATGGCCATGCGGCAGCGAGAAGCAGCCATGCTTGGCGGCATTGGTCACGAGTTCATGCAGCACCATCGCGCAGGCCTGCGCCGCCTGGGCGACGAGGCGCAGCGGCGGCCCCTCAGGTTCCGCCTGGCTGCGATAGGCCGCGGTCTCTTCGAGTGCGATATCGCGCAGATCCGCCCCCTCCCATCCGGCGCGGGAGAGCAGGGTATGCACCCGCGCCATGGCGGAGATGCGGCCCTCCAGCACCTGCACCAGCGCCTCGACATCATGCGGCGCTTCGGCGGCGGAAATGCGCACCAGGCTGCGCACCACCGCCAGCACGTTCTTGGCGCGGTGATCCACCTCGCGCGAGAGCAGCCGCTCGGCCTCCTCGGCGCGTTTGCGGGCGGTGATGTCGAGCATGGAGCCGCTGATCGCCACCACCTCGCCGCTATCGCCCAGCACGGGGTGAAAGCCGCAAAGCAGCACCCGCCGCAGCGGCACCTCGCCATTCTGCGCCGGCTGGGTCGCGTCGATTTCCAGGCCGGTGACGGGCTCGCCCTCGGCGATCAGCCGGCTGAGATGCGGCGCGAGGGTGGCGGAGAGCCGGGGTGCCAGCACGGCCAGGGCCTGGCCCAGATGCGCCTGGGCGCTGGTGCCCTGAATCTCGGCGAAAAGCGTGTTCACCGCCAGGAAACGCAATTGCCGGTCGAGCAGGCACAGGCCCACCGGGGCGTTGCTATAGGTGGCCTGCAGGCGTTGGGATTGCTGCGCCAATGCCTCACGCGCGCGGCGCAGCTCATCGAAATCAAGCGCCACCCCGGCCCAGGCAGTCACTTCGCCATCGGTGTCGCGGATTGGCGCCGCGCGGCAGAAGAACCAGCGCCAGGCCCGGTCCTCGGCGCGCAGCAGCCGCAATTCGACGTGGAATTCGCCCAAGCCCCCGGCCGCCGCCTCGGCCAGGGCGGCGCGCCAAGCCACCACCGCGCGGCGCAGATCAGCGTGATGCACCGCGCGCAGCCAGCCCATGCCCCTGGTATGGGCGATGTCGCGCCCGGTGAGGTTGTGCCAATAGCCGTTCAACCAATCGATATTGCCCTGGGCATCGGCGGTGAAGACCACCTGTGGGCTGACATCGGAGAGCGCCTTGACCCGAATGGCGGCGGCCACGCGGGCGGCTTCGGCGCGCTCCAGCGCATCGGCCATGGTGTCGAGCGCGCTGCCGATGCGCTCGAATTCCCGCCCGCCGCTGAGCCGGCCCACCCGCGCGCCCCAATCCTGGCGCGACCAGGATTGCGCGGCCTCCAGCAATTGCCGCACCGGCCGCTCAACCACGATGTGGAAGGCGATGATGGCAAAGCTCAGCCCCAGCAGCAGCGAGCCGATGATGAGAAAGGCGCTGCGGCGGTTGCGCTCCAGGGCGCTGGCCAGGCCGTTTTCGGCCGAAAGGCCCACGGCGGCGGTGAGCCCATGCGGCGCCGCCGGCACCGGAATGAAGCCGGCGATCCGCCGCGTGCCATCCAGCGAGGGGCCATCGCGCAGCATGCTCCGCATGGCCGTGGCGGCATCAAGGGCATAGCCCTGCACGCGGGTGCCGATAGAGGCGCCGCCGGCGGGCGCGCGGGCGAGTATCACACCCAGGCTATCAATAATCGTGGCCGCGGCCCCCTCGGGCAGTGGTAGGGCGGCGAGGTCCTGGCCCATCCATTCCAGCGAGAGCGCCACCGCCACCACCCCCACCACCGCCTGGGCATCATCCCGCAGGGGTGCCGCGAAATGCAGGCTGGGCAGGCCACTGACGCGGCCTATGGTGTATTCGCCCACCACAAAGGGCGCACCGGCCAGGGCGGCCTGGAAATACCCCCTATCGGCCACATTGGCGCCCGGCCGCTCTGGCTTGGCGGCACAAATGCGCCGGCCATCGCGGTCGAAGAGATTGGCGGCGAGATAGCGGCTATAGCCGCCCAGCAGCCGGGCCAGGAAGGCATCGCATGCGGCGCTGGGGGTGCCCGCGCGCAGCGCCTCATGCGCTGCCATGGCATTGAGCAGATGCTGCGCGCCCTCGAAGATGCGCAGCTGCTGGCCGGCGACGAGGCGGGTGAGGCGCATCGCCTCGGCACCGACCTGCCGTGTGCGCTCCTCGCGCGCCTCATTCTCCAGATTCGCCTGGACCAGGGCGGCGGGCACCAGGGCCAGAAGGACGAGAAACAGGGCGCGAATGGCGAGTGGCATGGCGCGCTGCTCGCCGCTCAGCTTTGGGTCGGCATGGTTAGGCCATAAGGCTCGGGCATCAGCTCATGGCCCGCCCGCACGAGCACCTCCACCCGCATGCCGGCGAAATCCTGCGGGTTGCCGAGGAAGCCGCCGCCAATCGGCACCGCCTGCTCCGGCGTGCGGGTCACCGCGATGCGCACCAGATGCTCACCGGCGACGAGCCCATTGGTCGGGTCATATTCCACCCAGCCCGCCCCGGGCAGATAGACCGCGCACCAGGCATGGGTGGCGCCGCCGCCGCGGGTTTCGCCCGTGCTGTCATCATAGACATAGCCGCTGACGAAACGCGCGGCGAGGCCAAGGCTGCGCACCGCCTCCATCATCAGCAATGCGAAATCACGGCAGGCGCCGCAGCCCAGGCGCAGCGTCTCGGCCGGGCTCTGGGTGCCCTCCTCCTCGCGCGAGAGATAGATGAATTCGCGATGGATGGCGGCATTCATCGCCTCAAGCATGGCCAAGGTGCCATCCTGCGCGAGAAAGCGGCGCGCCCAGGCCTGCACCACATGGCCGGGATCGGGCAGATGCGGCTCCGCCAGCCGGGCCAGATCAGCCAGTTCCGAGGCGGCATAGGCGAAGGGGAAATGCTCGGCCGAGGGGTCGAGCGTGGCGCGTGGCGTGGCATGGCCGGCGGGGAAATGGGTGAGTTCTAGCCGCGAGGTGATGGTGAGGCTGCGGGTGCGCAGCCCCGCCGGCCATTCCAGGATGCAGACGGAATTGCCGAAAACATCATGCGCCCAGCGCGTGGAGGCCGCCTGCGGCTCCACCAGCAGCCGCGCATCGCGCAGCCGTAAATCGTGGCTATCCTGCGGGCGGAGCATCAGGCAATGGGTGGTCAGCATCACCGGTCGGCCATAGGCGTATTCCGTCCGATGAATGACCTGAACATGCGGCATGACGCTCCTGGGAAGGCTCAGGGTGGAAGATGGCACGCACGCGCCGGGGCAAAGCGCTGTCTCGTGTCCCGCATCTGAACATCGCAGCCAGCACACTGGAGCATGATGCGTTGCGGCGGAAGCGCCGAAAACGCTGAATCACCCTCTCGACGACGGCCGCACCACGCGGCGCGAAGGCAGCGTGGTCCAAAGGTGGCGACGTAACGCCCCAGCAGCGGTGCCGGTTGCGTTCAATATGCGTATTTCCAGGTGCGGCCCACATGGACCCGGCTGGGCCTGCCGGGCTCAGCCCGGCGGTGGGTCCCGATAGAGCGGGCTCTCGAGGTATCGCCGCAGCCAGAACCGGGTCAGCACGCCCAACGCCGCCGCCATCGGCACCGCCAGCAGCACGCCGAGGAAGCCCAGCGCCACACCGCCGGCAAACAGCGCAAACACCACCCAGACGGGGTGCAACTCCACCCTATCCCCCAGCAGCCTGGGATAGAGCACATAGCCCTCGAGAATTTGCCCGGCCAGGAACACCGCAAGCACCAGCCCCGCCCCGCCCCAGGTGCCCCATTGGCCAACCGCCAGCATCAGCGCCGCCACGAAGCCGGTCAGCGAGCCGACATAGGGCACCAGCGAAATCGCGCCGGTGAAAAGCCCCACCATCACCCCCAACTCCAGCCCGATGGCGGTCAATGCAATGGCGTAGAACAGGCCCAGTACCAGGCAGCACAGCAATTGCCCGCGCAGCCACGCACCCAGGATGCGGTCGGTTTCGCCGGCGAGTTGCATGAGGGTGGGGGCGCTGCGCCGTGGCAGCCAATTCTCCAGCCGCTGCATGATGCCCGGCCAGTCGCGCAGCAGGTAGAAGGCCACCACCGGCGTGACCACGAGCAGGGTGAGAATATTGAACAAGGCGAGGCCACCACCGATCAGCCTCGTGGCCGCGGTGCCGAGGAAACTCATCATTTGCCCCGCCTGGGAGACGACGAGTTCGCGCAGGCGGGCATCCACCACCTCAGGCCCTGCCGCAGCCTCCAGGTCTAGCATGAGGTCGCGCACATTGCTGCCAATGGTCGCCACATAGGCGGGCAGGCGGGCCAGCAGCACGCCGATCTGCGCCAGGATCAGCGGATAGAGCAGCAGCAGGCCCAAAAGTCCGATCAGGATTAGCACAAGGCAGAGCAGGGCGGCGGCCAGGCTGCGCGGTAAGCCGGCACGCGCCATGCGGGTCGCGGCGGGGTCCATGAAATAGGCGATGCAAGTGGCCAGCACGAAGGGCGTGAGAATGGCCGAGAACAGCCAAAGCACGGCAAAGACCGCGGCGATCAGACCCAACACCATCAACCGGTGCTGCAGCGGCGTGGCGGTGGGCAGGCTCAGCCCGGCACCGGGCGGCGCTTCCTCGAAATCCTTCATGGCTGCTCCGTCAGCATGCGCCGGGCGCCCAGCGCATAGGCTAGGCCCGAGACAAAGGTGGTGCCCGCCGCCAGCCACACCAGCGCCGCCAGCACGCCCTGCCCCGGCCAGCCAAAACCCGCCCCGCACAGCGCCGTCGCAGCCAGCGCGATCTGGGCGAAAGTGTTCAGCTTGGAGACCAGCAGCGGCGCGATGGGCGGACGCAGCCCCAGCAGCCATAACAGCCCGTAGCCGGCGATGATCATCACATCGCGCCCCACCACCAGCACCGCGAGCCACACCGGCAGCAGGCCCAGCCAGGCCAGCAGCAGCATCACGCTGCTCAGCAGGGCCTTATCCGCTATCGGGTCCAGCAAAGCGCCCAATTCGCTCTCCAGGCCGAGGCGGCGGGCCAGAAACCCATCCACGCCATCCGAGATACCCGCGAGCAGGAAGATGATGAAGGCGAGGTCCAGCCGCTGGGCAAGCATCAGCCACACCGTCGCCGGCACGGCGAGGAGCCGTGCAACGGTGATGATATTGGGCAGGGTGAAAACCCGCTCCCGGTCATGTCCATCACCCGCCGACAAGGCCCACCCGCCAGACATCGCCAGGCCGGGTGGGCGGGCTCAGCACCACGCCGCCGGCGATGAGGGCGCCTGGGGCATCACCCTGCGGCACTCGCAGCCCCAGGCGCAGCCGCGCGGCATCGGTGGAAATGGCGATGATATCGAGGCTGGCCACCGGCCCGGCATGCAGCACCTGGCGTTGCAGGCCCAGCCATTGCTGCAGGCTGCCGAAGCTGGCGCTGGCCTCGATGAAGCTGCTGGCCGGCTGTCCGGCTGGTGGCGCTGCCGCCAGGGGGTTGGCCGGGGCAGAGGGGCTGGCATTGCCGCCGTTGAACACCACCGTGATCCGGCCGGTATAGCGGGTGGAGGTCACCCGCTCCTGCTCGATGATGATCGAGGCGATCATGGCCTCGATCTGCGCATCGCTTGCGGTGGCCCCGGGGGCGCCGGTCGCGGCGGACATCCGGGCATAGGCTTCGCGCCGGCCCTGGGCCAGGGCACGGTCGCGCGCCTGCACCGCATCGGCGGCGGTGGCCTCGACCACGATGGAGGTTTGCCGCTGGGGGCTCTCCTGCGCCGCGAGCGGCGGCAGGGCAAGCAGCAGCGACGGTATCGCGCAGCGTAGCAGATGGCTAAAAGACCGGATCGGCATGTGGAAACCTGGCTCGTTCATCCCATGCCATACCGTATCGGAGGTTGCCCTGACCAGTTCAAGCAAGATCGGCATGACCTATGCCGAGGCGGGTGTTGATATCGAGGCCGGCGATGCGCTGGTGGATCGCATCAAACCGCTCGCCCGCAGCACCAACCGCCCCGGCGTAATGGGGGGCCTGGGCGGCTTTGGCGCCTTGTTCGACCTCAAGGCGGCCGGGTTTACCGATCCTGTACTGGTCAGCGCCACCGATGGCGTGGGTACCAAGCTGCGGCTGGCCATCGATGCCGGGGTGCATGACAGCGTGGGCATCGACCTGGTGGCGATGTGCGTGAATGACCTGGTGGTGCAGGGGGCGACACCGCTGTTCTTCCTGGACTATTTCGCCACGGGCGCGCTGGATGTGGCGCAGGCCGCCGCCGTGGTTGCCGGCATTGCCGAGGGCTGCCGCCAGGCCGGCTGCGCCCTGGTGGGCGGCGAGACGGCGGAAATGCCGGGCATGTATCATGCCGGCGATTACGATCTGGCCGGTTTCTCGGTGGGTGCGGCCGAGCGTGGGGCGCTGCTGCCGCGGCCGGATGTGCAGGCGGGTGACGTGCTGCTGGGCCTGGCAAGCACGGGGGTGCATTCCAATGGTTTTTCCCTCGCCCGGCGGGTGCTGGCGGCGAGCGGGCTGGGGCTGGACGCACCCTGCCCCTTTGGCCCCGGCACGATGGGCGAGGCGCTGCTGACGCCCACAAAAATCTACGTGAAGTCGCTGCTGGCGCTGCACCACAAGGGCTTGCTGAAGGCTGCGGCGCATATCACCGGCGGCGGACTGCCCGGCAATCTACCCCGCGTGCTGCCCGAGGGGGTGACGGCCATGGTGGATGGCTCGGCCTGGGTGGCGCCGCCGGTGTTTTCCTGGCTGGCACGGACCGGCAATATCGCCACCGAGGAAATGCTGCGGGTGTTCAATTGCGGCATCGGCATGGTGCTGGTGGTGGCGCCTGAGGCGGCGGATGCCGCCCTGGCCCTGCTGGCTGAGGCGGGCGAGAGCGCCATGCGCATCGGCCGGCTGGAGGCAGGCGCCCATGGCGTGGTGATGGAAAAGCCCCTGGCGCTGTGAGGACGGCCATTCTGATCTCCGGCCGGGGCAGCAATATGGTCTCGCTGCTGGCCGCCATGGCGGCACCTGGCTATCCCGCCCGGCCGGTGCTGGTGCTGAGCAACCGCGAAAATGCCGGTGGGCTGGCCCTGACCGGCAGCGTGCCAACCGCCGTGGTGACCAGCCGGGGCCGGGAGCGCGAGGCCTTCGAGGCCGAGTTGGACCGCGTGCTCGTCGCGCATGGGGTGGAGTTCATCGCCCTGGCCGGCTTCATGCGGGTGCTGGGCGAGGGTTTCGTGCGGCGCTGGCAGGGGAAGATGATCAATATCCACCCCAGCCTGCTGCCCAGTTTTCGTGGCCTGGACACCCATGCCCGGGCGCTGGCGGCTGGTGTGCGGCTGCATGGCTGCAGCGTGCATTGGGTAAGCCCCGGGGTGGATGAGGGCGCCATCATCGCCCAGGCCGCCGTGCCGGTGCTGCCGGCCGATGACGAGGCGGCGCTGGCGGCGCGGGTGCTGGCGCAGGAACACAGCCTCTATCCGGCGGCTTTGGCGATGGTGACGGGTGGGCAGCCCATGCTCCCCAGCGGCGACGGCGCGCTGGCCTGCGGTTGGGCGCCATAAAGGGTCACTGGACGCCGGGCGCCGGTCTTTCTATTCATGGCGCTGAACGAGGAAGGGTTGACCCATGGCCGAAAAAGCCAGCTATGAATTCGTCGAAGTGAAGTCGGCCGATATCCTGGCCGAGCGCGAGAGCCTTTGGGCCGGTTTCACCAATGCAACCAAATACTCGATCATCGCCGTCGTGGCGCTGCTCGTGCTGATGTTCCTGTTTCTGGTATGAGACCAGCGGGCAGGCCTCAGCAGGCTGCTGACACACTCTGATTGCGGAGGAAAAGAGCGAAAGCGGCTTTGTCCTTTCGCGCTCTCCCGCCAGGAAAATGATTTCCCTGGACCTTTGAAAGTTATTGAAATCAATAATCTAACGAAGGTGCAGGAAACTAAGTTTTCTGCTGGGGTGCTCGAGGGGCAAAGCCCCTCGACCTTATCTCCCCTCGCCTTTCAGCAGCCCGCTAGGCCTGTTTCCGCTCAATCAGCCCGCGGCGGATCGATCGGCCGCGGCTGATCCGGTCCTCGATGAACTCCGTCTCGCCATAGCGCACCGCGCGGCCGAGCGCGTGGGCATCCTCGGTGAAGCGCGCCAGCATTTCCAGCAGCGCCTCGCGGTTGTTGAGGAAGACATCGCGCCACATCGCCACATCGCTGGCGGCGATTCGGGTGAAGTCACGAAAGCCCGAGGCGGCGAATTTCAGCACCGCCTCGCGGGTTTCCTCGGCCAGGTCATCGGCCGTGCCGCAAATGGTGAAGGCGATGAGATGCGGCAAATGGGAGACCATGGCCACCACCTTGTCATGGGTGGCGACATCCATGGTCTCGACCAGCGAGCCCGCGGCCTCCCAAAGCGCGCGCACCTTCGCCACCGCCTCGGGCGGTACGCCCTCCAGCGGGGTGATGATGCAATAGCGGCCCTCAAACAGCGTGGCGAAGCCGGAATCGGGGCCGGAATGCTCGGTGCCGGCCATGGGATGGGCGGGCACCAGATGCACGCCTCGCGGCAGCAGCGGCGAGAGGTCGCGCACCACCGAGCCCTTGGTTGAGCCGGCATCGGTGAGGATGCAGCCCTCCGCCAGATGCGGCGCAATCTGCGCCATCACCGCGCCATAGGCACCAACCGGGATGCACAGGATCACCCCATCCGCACCGCGCACCGCTTCGGCCAGGCTATCGGCCACCTCATCGACAAAACCCAATTCGCGCACGCGGGCGCGGGAGGCTTCGGAGGCGGCAAAGGTGACGACATGCCGGGCAATGCCGCCCCTCTCCCGCGCCATGCGGGCGATGGAACCGCCGATCAGCCCCGGCCCGATGATGCAGAGGCGTTCAAAGATCATGCATGAAGGCGCTGAGCGTATCCGCCACCAGGGTGCATTCCTCGCCGGTGCCGACCGTGATGCGCAGGCAATGCGGCAGGCCGTAGCCGCCCATGCCGCGCACGATCACCCCGCGCGCCTTCAGCGCGGCATCGGCGGCCTTGGCACGTTCGGCGGTGGTGAAATCGGCCAGCAGGAAATTGCCCTCGCTGGGCCAGATCTTGATCCCCGCCGCTTCCAGCGCCGCTGCCAGCCTGGCCCGCCATTCGGTGTTGTGGGCGATGCTTTTTTCCACCCAGCCCGGCTCGGCCAGCGCCGCCACGGCGGCGGCCTGGGCGGCGATATTCACATTGAAGGGGCCACGGATGCGGTTGATGATGTCGGCGATATGGGCCGGGAAATAGCCCCAGCCCACCCGCATGCCACCCAGGCCGAAAATTTTCGAGAATGTGCGGGTCATCACCGTATTCGGCGCGCTATCCACCATGGCGGCGCCGGCATCATAGGTCGGGTCGGTGACGTATTCGGCATAGGCGGCGTCGAGCACCAGCATCACGTCATCGCGCAGGCCGGCGCGCAGGCGGGCCACTTCGCTCTGCGGCAGCAGGTAGCCGGTGGGGTTATTCGGGTTGGCCAGGCAGAGCATGCGGGTGCGCGGGCCAACAGCCGCCAGCATGGCATCCACATCGGGCTTGAGGTCGCGCTCGGGCACCTTGATGACCTGGCAGCCGGCATAGCGGCCGGTGATGTCGTACATGGTGAAGCCATGGGCGGACATGATCAGCTCCGTCCCCTCGCCACCATAACTCATGATGAGGTGGAGCAGAATTTCATCGCTGCCCGCGCCGCAGATGATGCGCGCAGGGTCAAGGCCAAAGCGGGCGCCGATTGCCTCACGCAGTTCGGTGCTGCCGCCATCGGGGTAGCGGTGCAACTCGGCGGCGGTTTCGATAAAGGCCGCCATGGCGCCGGGCGGCGGGCCAAAGGCGCCCTCATTCGAGCTGAGTTTGGTGATCCGGTTCACGCCGGCAACCTTGCTGGCACCCGGGGCATAGGGCTCGATGGTCAGAATGGTCGGGCGGGGCAGCATGGCGTTCATCCGGAAAAACCTCTCAGCGGCGCGGCATAGGCGCCCAGCATGCGGGCACGGTCGAAGGGCAGGGCGGCGAGGCGCGGGTCGCCGGGCATGATCAGCCCATCGGCCTCCATCAGAAAGCGGGAAATGCCCGGCGCGCGGCGCACCAGCACCAGCCGCGCGGTGATGCCCGCGGCGGTGAGGCTGGCCAGCAATTGCCCGCGCGACTGCTCGCTATCGGATTCGAGCAGCAGCAGTGAGCGGTCCTCGGCCGAAGGGTCGGGCGCGCCGGGGGCGACGACCAGGGCATCGGCCTCGGCCTCACCCTCGGTGAAGAAGGGCAGCCGGGCGACCACGGAAAGCTGCGGTGCGTTCAGCGCCGGCCACCATTCCATCTCCGGCGCATCGGCATCCTCAGGGAAGGGCAGCACCGCCACCGAGGCCTCACCGCGGGTGACGGCGGCCAGGGCGCGGGCGGGGGTGGGGTGGGTGCGGGCTGCCGTCAGGGCGCCAAAATGCTCGGCCACCAACCGCGCCATCGCGGCGTCACGCGCATAAACCGCCACCGAGAAGCCCCCCTGCTGGTGGATGGAGGCGGCGAAAAGCTCACGCCAAAGCCGCACCAGGGCGCCACGGGGCAGCGGGCCGGCGTGGCGGGCGAGCAGCCGGCGCAGGATATCGGCCTCCCGCCCCGGGCGGAGGATGGTGCTGCCGGCTTTCGCCCGGCTGGCGGCAAGCGAGGCCACAATGCCCGACCGTTGCATCAGCAGGTCATGCATGGAATCGTCGATCGCATCGAGCTGGGCCCGGACGGCGCTGAGGGTATTCATCACCAGCAGCAATAACCGCCATGCGAGCAAGGTTGAAGCCCCGGCAGGCTGGGCTTATGCGTTTGCTGTGATGTCGCTGATCCAGCCCTTCCCCGAGGTCGACCACCAGCACGCCGTCTTCGCGGATGGGCTGATGCTGGATTGTGGCGTGCAATTGGCGCCGCTGACGGTGGCTTACCGCACTTATGGCCGGCTGAACGCCGCGCGCAGCAATGCCGTGCTGATCTGCCATGCGCTGACCGGCGACCAATATGTGGCGGAAACCCAGCCGCTTACCGGCAAGGGCGGCTGGTGGGCCAATCTGGTCGGGCCAGGGCTCGCGGTTGATACGGATCGGTTTTTCGTCATCTGCGCCAATGTGCTGGGCGGCTGCATGGGCAGCACCGGCCCGGCCGAGAAGCGCGCCGACGGCACGCCCTGGGGCACGGATTTCCCCACCATCACCATCCGCGACATGGTGCGCGCGCAAAAATTACTGGTGGACAGCTTCGGCATCGGGCGGCTGCTGGCGGTGATTGGCGGCTCGATGGGCGGCATGCAGGTGCTCGAATGGGCCGCCACCTTCCCCCAATCCGTCTTTGCCGCGGCGCCGATTGCCTGCGCCTCGCATCATTCGGCGCAAAACATCGCCTTTCACGAGGTGGGAAGGGCGGCAATTCATTCCGACCCGGATTATTACGCCGGCCGCTATTGGGAGCAGGGGCGGATACCCGCCCAGGGGCTGGGGGTGGCGCGCATGGTGGCGCATATCACCTATCTCTCGGAGGAGGCGCTCACCCGCAAATTCGGCCGCAAGCTGCGCGGCGCCAATGCGGTGACCTTCCTTGAGGATGTCTTCGAGGTGCAAAGCTATCTGCGCTACCAGGGTTCCAGCTTCGTGCGGCGGTTTGACGCCAATTCCTATCTGACCATCACCCGGGCGATGGATTATTTCGACCTTTCGGCCGAGCACGGGTCACTGGCGCAGGCTTTCGCCAAGACGCCGACGCGGTTTTTCGTCGCCAGTTTTTCCTCCGACTGGCTGTTTCCCACCAGCGAAAGCCGGGCCCTGGTGCGGGCAATGAATGCCGCCGCCGCGCGGGTGAGCTTCGTTGAGATCAAATCGGACAAGGGCCATGACGCGTTTTTGCTCGATGAGCCGGAGTTTCATGCCGCACTCGGCGGGTTTGTCGCCGGCGCGGCCAAGGCTCTGGGTGTGTAATGCCTGACACCACCATCCAATACGTCGCCAAAAACATGCGGGTTGATCTGCGGCTGATCGCCGAGATGATCACCCCCGGCGCCCGCGTGCTCGATATCGGCTGTGGTGATGGCGCGCTGCTGGAATATCTGGCGCTGGCCAAGGGCGCCGATGCGCGGGGCATTGAGATCGACATGGCCGAGGCCACCCGGGCGGTGGCAGCCGGGCTCGCGGTGATTCACGGCGATGCGGATAATGACCTGGCCTTCTACCCCGATGCGGCGTTTGATTTCGTCATCCTCTCCCGCACCCTGCAGGCGGTGGAAAAACCGCGAGAGGTGCTGCGGCAGATGCTGCGCATTGGCCAGCACGCCATCGTCTCCTTCCCCAATTTCGGCCATTGGGCGGTGCGCTGGCAATTGGCCTGGACCGGCCGCATGCCGATGACCAACACCTGGAATCGCGGCTGGTACGAAACCCCCAATATCCACCCATGCACCATTCGCGATTTCTTCGAGCTTTGCGAGCGCGATGGCTTTGTGGTGGAGGAGTGGCTCGCCGCCGATGATGACGGGTTGAAGTCGCCCTGGCGGCGTTCTGCCCGGCTGGCCAATCTGTTTGGTGAGCAGGCATTATTCAAGCTTCGCCGTAAATAGGCCCTTGATACTGCACTGCGATGCGTGCAACCCACACCCTTCCAGCAAGGGGCAAGAAAATGGCACGTTTGGCTTTGGTGACGGGTGGGCAGCGCGGCATTGGCGCTGCAATCAGCGAGGCGCTGCAGGCCGCCGGCCGCAAGGTGGTTGCCAGCTACGCCGGCAATGACGCCGCAGCCGCCGCCTTCACCGAGCGCACCGGCATTCCTTGCTATAAATTCGATGTGAGCGATTTCGCCGCCGTCACCGCCACCGTTGCGCAGATCGAGGCCGATCACGGCCCGATCGAGATTTTGGTGAACAATGCCGGCATCACCCGCGATGCGATGATGCGCAAGCTCTCCCGCCAGATGTGGGATGACGTGATCGATACCAATCTCGGCTCCTGCTACAACACCTGCAAGGCGGTGTGGGATGGCATGAGCGCTCGCAAATTCGGCCGCATCGTCAATATCGGCTCGATCAACGGCCAGGCCGGGCAGTTGGGCCAGGTGAATTATGCCGCCGCCAAATCCGGCATCCATGGCTTCACCAAGGCGCTGGCGCAGGAAGGCGCGCGCAACCAGATCACGGTCAATGCCATTGCGCCGGGTTATGTCGATACCGAAATGGTTCGCGCCGTGCCCGCCGATGTGCTCGAGAAAATCATCGCCCGCATCCCGCGCGGCCGCCTGGGCACCGCCGAGGATATCGCCCGCGGCGTGGTCTTCCTCACCGCCGATGAGGCCGATTTCGTCACCGGCTCCACGCTCTCGATCAATGGCGGCCAGCATATGTACTAAAGCGGGCGAGGGCGCGGTGCAGGCACTGCACCACGCCCGCGCCGCCTTTGAGGCCCGCATCTGGCCCGATGCGGTGCGCCACTACCATGCGTATTTGCAGCACGAGCCTGGCGACCTGCCCGCCACCATCATGCTGGGCCATGCGCTGAAGGAGGCCGGGCGCATCCAGGATGCGATCTTGGCCTATGCCGCCGCCCGCGCGCTGCCCGATGGCATGCTGCAACTGGGCCATATCGCCAAAAACAACGGTAAGATCATGCTGGGCCTGCAATGCTTCGAGGCATTGCTGCGCGACCCGGATTGGGCCGAGGAGGCGGCGGCGGAATACACCGCCCTCAGCCTCTACCACATGCGCCCCAAGCCAGATGGCGAGAGGCAGGCCGCCCGCACCAAGGCGGCGTTGGAGAGTGGCGCGCCCATCATCCCCCAAGGCCCCGAGCAGCCGCTGATGCTCGACCTGCCGGCCGTCGCGCACCCGCTCTGCATCACGCTGGAGGCGGCGGGCGGGCCCCCGGCGGTCCATTTGGATCAGGGGCGCGGCTGGTTGCCGCGCGATGAATGGCGCCCGCTCCGCACCCAAGGGCCGGCGCGGCTGGTGGTAATGGACCCGCTGGTGACGCGGCGGATACGCATCGCCGCAGCACCAGGGCTGCGGCTGCACCTCGCACACGCCACGCCACAGATCAGCATCCTGCCCGCCCGCCCCGGCATGGCCATGCCGCAGGAAAGCCAGGAATATCGGCGCGTGCTGGAGGATGCCCGTCCGGGTTTCTCGCTCCGCCACCAAGGCCGCGCACCCTTGGCCGCCATCGCCATTCGCCGCACCGGCGAGGCCCTGCCGCCCCAGGGCGATTGGGTGGTGACCCTGGCCGAGGGCCATAGGCTGCACCCTGATGCGGTGGCGCTGTTCAGTGACGCCATCGCCCAGGCGCCCGACGCCGAGGCCTTCTACACCGATGAAGCCCTGCATGATGACCAGGGTGCGGAGACCGGGCTGCTCTGCAAACCCGCCATCAACCCGGTGCTGCTGCGCGAGTTGGATTATATTGGCCAGGCGGTGCTGCACCGGCGTGAGGTGGCGGCCTTGCCGCTTTCGGCGCTGCCGCCGGCCGGCATTTACCATATCCCCTTCCCGGCCTTTTCCCGCCACGAGGCCGATGCGCCGGCCACGCTGCCCGCCCCGGCCATGCCGGCGGTGGACCCAGGCTTGGAGGTCACGGTCGTCATCCCATCCCGCGATCAATCCTCCATGCTGGAGCGCTGCCTCGAGGGGCTTCTGCATGGCACGGCGCATCGCGCGCTGCGCATCATGGTGGTGGATAATGGCACCACCGAGCCGGCAGCATTGCGGCTGCTGCGCCGCCATGCCGCCACGGGCGCCATCAGCCATATTGCCGCGCCGGGGCCGTTTAACTTCGCCCGGCTGGTCAATCTGGGAGCGCTGGGGGCCAAGGGGCCGGTGCTGCTGCTGAACAATGATATCGAGGTGATCGAGCCTGGCTGGCTGACCGAGATGCTGGCCTGCCTGGCCCTGCCGGGCACCGGTGTGGTCGGCGCCCGGCTGCTCTACCCGGACCGCAGCCTTCAGCATGCCGGGGTGATGATCGGCCTCAATGGCGCCTGCCGGCATTGGTATGCCGGCGCCTCGGCCGAAGCGGGGGGCATTCAGGGCCGGCTGCGGCACCGGCAGAATCTGTCTGCGGTGACCGGCGCCTGCATGCTGGCCGCGCAGCCATGCTGGGCGGCGCTGGGCGGCTTTGATGCGCGGCATTTCGCCGTGGCATATAATGATGTTGATTTTTGTCTGCGCGCCGGGGCGGGGGGCTTCGCCACGGTCTGGACGCCGCATGCCACGCTGATTCACCATGAATCGGCCAGCCGCTCGCCCGATGACGCGCCCGGCGAATGGCCGCGCCACCGGGCGGAATTGGCGGCTTTTCAGGCGCGCTGGAACAGCCTCTCAGTCGAGGACCCGGCCTTCTCGCCCTGGTTCTCGCGCCATGAGGGCGAGCCCGTGGCCCGGCGCTGGCCGACGGGGATGCAGCCGCGTGGCGGTGGGGCTGTGACGCGGCAGGATACCCAATCATCAGCCAAAGAATAATATGATGAAGATTGCTTAAGGCTGGTAAATTCGCGCTATGGTGCTGCCATGCAGGCCATTCTCACCGTCATCGGCACGCGGCCGCAGGCCATCAAAATGGCGCCCCTGCTGCTGGCCATGCGGGCTGCGCCGGGCATCCGCTCCCTGCTCTGCGTCACCGGCCAGCATCGCCATATGCTCGATGGCGCCTTGGCCGAATTCGGCCTGGTCGCGGATTATGACCTCGACATCATGCGCCCCGGCCAGGACCTGACCTGGATCACCACCGCAGTGCTGGCAGGGCTGCGCCCCATCCTGGCTGAAACAAGGCCCGATTGGCTGCTCGTGCATGGCGATACCACCACCGCCATGGCCGCCGCCATGGCCGGGTTCTATGCCGGCCTGCCCATCGCCCATATCGAGGCCGGGCTGCGCAGCCATGATCTGGGCCGCCCATTCCCCGAGGAAATGAACCGGGTGGTGGTGGACCGTATGGCCAGCCTGCTCTTCGCCCCCACCGAAGGTGCGCGGCGCAACCTGCTGCGCGAAAACGTGCCACAAGGACGAATTGTGGTCACCGGCAACACCGCGGTGGATGCCGTGCTGGCCATGCGCGGGCGCATTCTGGCCGACCCCGCGCTGGCTGCAAGGCTGGCGGCGGCGCTGCCCGAATTGGCGCCGGGGCGGCGCGTCATTCTGGTCACCCTCCACCGGCGGGAGAATTTCGGCGCGCCATTTGCGGCCATCTGCCAGGCCCTGCTGCAGCTCGCGGCGCGTGGCGATGTGGAGGTGGTCTATCCCCTCCATCTCAACCCAGCCGTGCGCGAGCCCGCGCTGTGCCTGCTGGGTGGCGTGCCGCATATCCATCTTCTGCCACCGCTGGGCTATGCCGCCTTCACCCATCTGCTGATGCGCGCAGCGGTGGTGCTCACCGATAGCGGCGGCATTCAGGAAGAGGCGCCCTCGCTGGGCAAGCCGGTGCTGGTGCTGCGCGAGGTGACCGAACGGCCGGAGGCGGTGAAGGCCGGCACCGCGCAGCTTGTGGGCACCGATACGGCGCAAATCCTGGCCGCCACCAACCGGCTGCTGGACCACCCGGCCCCGCAGCGCGAGCGCGCCAACCCCTATGGCGATGGCCAGGCCGCCGCGCGCATCCTCGCCAGGCTGCGTCAGGCCGACCAGCGCGCCACCAGCCTCGCACCGGCCAGGGCATCGGCAGGGGTGATGCTCCCCGCCGGGTGATGGGCCACACCGCCCAGGCAGGGAAAAACCTCCATGGCGCTGGCAGATATGGGCCATAACGCAGGAACCATGCCCGGCGGGGCCAGGGCTGAGACCATCCTCTGCACCGCTTGAGAACATTTAGCGAACATGCGATAAGGCCGCGTTTCGGAAAAGACAAGGCCCATGGCCGTCAAACCCGCGCGGCCGGTCAAGCCGGTGAATGCCGCCCTCGCCCGGCTGCTGGCCCTGGCGGCCAAGGGCGTGGTGCCCCTGCGCATGGCGCGCGAGGTGGAGGGGATTGTGGCCGAATGGCAGGCGATGCCACAGGCCGACCCCTATGAGATCAAGGAGCGCCTCGGCGAGATGCATGAACTGCTGGTCCAAGGCGTGGCCGATGCCGAGGAGCAGGTGAGTGACACCGACCCGGCGGATGCGCCGGCGGTGAAGCAGGCGGCCATCACGCTCGCAGCGCTGGTGGCCACGCGCGATGCCACAATGCGGGCCATGGGCGGGCTGGGTTAGTTCTCCAGCAGGCAGCTGGAGCATCATCCGTTCAAACGGAATCGTTTGAGCGGATAAAGATGCTCGACAAACAGAAGCTTAGAGCCTGTGCAGTGAGCCGAGGCGAACGGAACAGGCTCTAACCCCGCCGCGCCGCCTGATGGGCAATCCCCAGCACCATTTGCCGCACCACCGCCACATCATTCATCCCGGTGGTCTTGGTGCGCCGCTCGGTCACCAGCAATGCCACGCCCAGGGCTTCAAGCTGCGCCGGGCGCCAGCGGCGCAGCGCCTGCTCCATCGCCGGGCGGGCGCGGAAAAACACCGGCGGCCGCAGGCTGCCCAGGGCATCACCGGCCGACATGCCCTCCGCCATGGCGGCGGCAGCCTGTTGCAGGCGCTGGACATGCCGCAGCGCGCCGCGCACCGCCTGCACCGGGTTCAGCCCATCGGCGATGCTGGCGGCCAGCGCCTGGTCGGCGGCTGGCACATTACCCAGCATGGCGGCCTGCAGCGCCTCATCAAGGGTCAGCTCATGGCCCTCGGCCACGCAGGCCAGCACATCCGCCTCACCGGCGCGCTGGCCAGCGCCGACATAGAGCGCCAGCTTTTCCAGCTCGCGCCGCATCCGCATCCGGTCATCGCCCTGGTTCTGCACCAGCCAATCGAGCGCCGGCTGATCGATGGTGACCTCATACTCCGCCAGGATGCGCCGCGCGCTGGCCGCAAGCTCAGCCCCGCGCTCCCGGTAGCAGGCGATGACGGCAGCCCGGGGTGCTGCCTCCAGCAGGCTGCGGAGTTTGCCGCGCGCTTGCATCTCGCCACCCTCCATGATGACGAGGCCAGGGCCCGGGCCCTCCAGCGCATTCTTCGCCGCGGCGGCAAAGCCATCCCCGGCATCGCGCACCCGCAGCACCCGCCGCCCGCCCAGCAGCGCCATCGTCGCCGCCTCCGCCGCCAGCAGCCCGGCATCGCGCCAGGCATCCTTCGCCACATCGATCACGCACATATCGTCGCCGCCGGTGATGTTGCGCGTCAGCGTATCGGCCAATTCGCGCGCCAGCCCGGCATCCTCACCATGCAACAGCACCACCCGGGTCTCGCCCGGATCGGCCAGGAAGGCGCTCAGCCGTTTTGGGTCAAGCTTCGCCAAGGCGGCGGAATTCGAGGATAAGGCGGCGAATCATATCCTCCGCCAAGCCGTCCACCAGCCGGCCCAGCGCCGCATCGCGCGAGATATCGGCCGAGAAGAACTGGTTCTCGGGGATATTGAAGGCATCAAAGCGCTGCACCGTGCCGCGCAGCACCACATCCTGCGGCGGCGCCATGCGCACCAGCAGGAAGTCGGAGCTGGCGGTGAAGCGTATGCGCGAGATCACCCCATCCTCCCGGTAGCCTTGCAAATCACCCGCAATGGCAAGGCCGCAGCGCAATTCGAAGCGCGCCGGCGTGCCCGGGCGGCTATCCTCCAGCCGCTGTTGCAGGGAGCGGCGCAGCAGCTGGCCATTGCGCTCGCCAATATTGGCCACCCGCACCGAGGCCAGTTCCTCGCTGATCTCACGCCCATTTGCCATGGGCCCGGGCGCATAAAGCGGGCGGAAGCCGCAGCCGCTCAGTCCCAGCGCAACCAGGGGAAGTGCCCGCCTAAACAACGAAATTCACAATCCGGCCGCGCACATGGATGCGCTTGCGGATCTCCCTGCCCTCAATGGCGCGCTGCACATTCTCCTCCGCCAGGGCCAGGGCGAAGATCGCCTCCTCCTCGGCATCCACCGGCACCTCGATGGTGGCGCGCAGCTTGCCCAGCACCTGCACGGCCAGGGTGACGGTATCGGCCGCCACCAGGGCCTCGTCCGCTTCCAGCCAGGGAAGCTGCGCCACCAGCCCCTCGCCAGGGCGCAGCGCCGCCCAGAGCTCTTCCGCCAGATGCGGCATCATCGGCGAGGCGAGGCGGATCAGCGCCTCCAGCGCCTCGCGCTTCGCCGCCGCGGCCTCGGCCGGCGCATCGGCGATGGCATTGGCGAATTCATGAATGCGGGCGACGGCGACGTTGAAGGCGAAGGTCTCCAGCGCCAGGGTCACGGCGGCGATGGCGCGATGCGTCGCCTGGCGCAGCTTCTTCGCCGCCGGTGTCTCAGCGCCCTCGGCGAGCGGCAGGGAGGTCGTCACCAGGCGCCAGACGCGCTGGACGAAGCGCGAGGCACCCGCAGCACCCGATTCGCTCCATTCCATATCGCGCTCGGGCGGATTGTCGCTGAGGATGAACCAGCGCGCGGTATCAGCCCCATAGCGATTGATGATGGCACCAGGGTCCACCGTGTTGCGCTTCGACTTGCTCATCGATTCGACACGGCCAACCGTCACCGGCTCTTCCTCTCCCGCTGGACCACCGCGCACCACGGCGGTGCCATCAGCGCGCTTCTCCACCTCCTCGGGGTAGAGCCAGCGGCCATCGGCGCCCTTGTAGCTTTCATGCGTGACCATGCCCTGGGTGAAGAGCCCGGCGAAGGGCTCCGCCACCGAGAGATGCCCGGTATCGCGCATGCCGCGGCTGAAGAAGCGGCTATAGAGCAAATGCAGGATCGCGTGTTCGATACCGCCAATATACTGGTCCACCGGCAGCCAGGCATCGACGGCGGCGCGCGTCACCGGCATCGCCGCGCGCGGTGAGGCGAAGCGGGCAAAGTACCAGGAGCTGTCCACAAAGGTGTCGCAAGTGTCGGTCTCGCGCCGCGCCGGCTTGGCGCAGCGCGGGCAATTCACATGCTTCCAGCTGGGATGGTGGTCGAGCGGATTGCCGGGGCGGGAGAAATCCACATCCTCAGGCAGGCGCACCGGCAATTCGGCCTTGGGCACCGGCACCACGCCGCAATCATCGCAATGGATGACGGGGATAGGACAGCCCCAATAGCGCTGGCGGGAGACGCCCCAGTCGCGCAGGCGCCAATTCACCACGCCCTGGCCCTGGCCCTTGGCCTCCAGCGCATCAATCACCCGGCGCTTGGCATCGGGCACGGCCAGGCCATCAAGAAAATCGGAATTATAGATTGTGCCATCATCCGTATAGGCCAGATCGGCGATGGCGAAGCTGGCGGCATCAGCCCCCGGCGGCAGCACCACGGGCAGCACCGGCAGGTCGTATTTGCGGGCGAAATCAAGGTCCCGCTGGTCGCCCGACGGGCAGCCGAAAATCGCGCCGGTGCCGTATTCCATCAGCACGAAATTGGCGATCCAGATGGGATATGTCTGGCCATTAAACGGGTGCTTCACCCGCAAGCCGGTATCAAAACCGCGCTTTTCCGCCTGCTCGATCACCGCCTCCGAGGTGCCCTGGCTGCGGCATTCGGCAATGAACTCAGCCGCACCAGGCCGGGTGGAGGCCGCAGCCAGCGGATGCTCGGCCGCCACGGCCAGGAAGGACATGCCAAACAGCGTATCCGGCCGGGTGGTGAAAACCTCCACCTCGGCCATATCAGCCACCGGCGTCTCCAGCGCGAAGCGCACCCGCGCGCCCTCGCTGCGGCCAATCCAATTGGCCTGCATCAGCTTCACCCGCTCGGGCCAGCGGTCGAGCGTGTTCAGGCTCTCCAGCAGGTCGGGCGCGTATTTGGTGATGGCGAAGAACCATTGGATGAGCTTCTTCTTCTCCACCGGCGCGCCGGAGCGCCAGCCGCGGCCATCGATCACCTGCTCATTGGCCAGCACCGTGCCATCCACCGGGTCCCAATTCACCCAGCTCTCACGCTGCTCCACCAGGCCGGCCTGGAGGAAATCCAGGAACAGCGATTGCTGCTGGCCGTAATATTCCGGGTCGCAAGTGGCGAATTCGCGGCTCCAGTCGAGGCTGAGGCCCATGCGCTTCAACTCGGCCCGCATATTGGCGATATTGGCATAGGTCCATTGCCCGGGATGAATGCCCCGCTCGCGCGCCGCATTCTCCGCCGGCAGGCCAAAGGCGTCCCATCCCATGGGATGCATGACCATATGCCCGCGGGCGCGTTTGTAGCGTGCCACCACATCGCCCAGCGTGTAGTTGCGCACATGCCCCATATGGATCTTGCCGGAGGGGTAGGGGAACATTTCCAGCACGTAGTATTTCGGCACGCCCGGCGGCGGCACATCGGGCACCGCGAAGACGGCATGGCTGTTCCATGCCTCCTGCCAGCGGGGCTCGGCGGCGGCGAAATCATAACGGGCGGGGTCGGCAGAGACTTGGTCCATGACCGGTTCAGATAGAGCAAAAAAGCCCTTCTTGCCATGCGGGCTCCGCGCTAGGTGAGCGGTCATGCCGATTTTGCTGCTTCTTCTGTGCCTTCTGCCCTGGTTTGCCGGCGCGCAAACGCCAGAGGCCGCCTATCGCGCCTTCACCGAGCGCCCGGAGGGCAGCAGGTCCGAGACGCTGCGGATCGGCTGGTCGCTGCATTATCGCGGCGCCATGCCGCATTCCGCCTTCGCCTTTGCCCAGGCGGCGGATGGGCGGGTGGTGTGGAATTTCTCCGGCGCCCAGGCCAGCCCCGATGCGGCGCGCGATGTCGCCATGGCCGCTTGCGGCCGCGCCGCCCAGGCGCTCGGCGCGCCATGCCGCCTCTTCGCCATTGATGGCGCGGTGACAGGCCGGGCAGCCATCACCCCTGCCAGCAACCGCATCGGCCCGCTGCGCGCCAGCCCGCTGCATTTCCTCCATGGGCCGGGCAGCGCGCGGGGCGTGGTGGTGTGGAGCCATGGCCGCGCCGCTGCCATCGGCGGCACCCGCCCCGATTCGCGCGGATCAGCCACGCAAGGCTGGGTCTCGCTGCTCAATGATGCGGGATGGGATGTCTTTCGCTTCGACCGCGACCCCCATGATGACGAGGTGGAGCCCGCCACCGCACAGCTCCTCGCAGCCCTGCCCCTGCTGCGCCAGGCCGGCTATCAGCGCATCGTGCTGGCGGGGCAAAGCCGTGGCGGCTGGCATTCGCTGCTGGCCGCCGGCCGGGCGCCCGGGCTGATCCATGCCGTCATCGCCGTGGCGCCGGCGATGCATGGCAGCGATGGCCGCAACCAGAATGGCGCGCTGGATGATTGGCGGCGGCTGATCAGCGCGCTGCCGGTGGACGGCCCACGCCTTGGCGCGGTGCTGTTTCGCAATGATGACTTCGACCCGCTGCCCAGCGCCCGTATCGAACGCTGGGAGGCACGCATGCAGCAGCGCCAGGCGCCCAGCATGATCCTATCCCCAGCCAATGGCCCGGCCGACCATGGCGCCGCCGCCCAGCGGGGCTTTACCCAGGCATGGGGCCTGTGCCTGCTGCGCTTTGTCCATGATCCGGCGCCACCCACCGGCACGCTGCGCGAGGGCTGCCCGGCGGCGCGTTGAATCAGCCGAAGAGCGCGATGCAGCCCGCCACCGCCAGCACCGCCATGGCAAAGGGCCGATACAGCCGCTGCGGTACCACATGAAAGGCCCGCACCCCCACCGGCACCGAGACGAACATCACCGGCAGCACCACCGCCAGCCGCGCGAAGGTCGTCACATCGATCAGCCCCATCACGATTGGCCCCAGAATGGAGGTCACCGCGATGATGGCAAAGAAAATGATGAGATTGGCGCGGTGCCGCTTCGCCTCCTCCGCGCCAGAGAGCAAATAGAGAATGACCGGCGGGCCCGACATGCCGGTGGCGCCCTTCAGCAGCCCCGCCAGGCCGCCCACGCTGAGATTGAGCCAGAGCGGCCGCCCGCCGCGATAGCGCCAGCCGCTCATCAGCGCAAAGCCGAAGACGAGCACAAAGGCACCAATGCCGCGGCGCAGCGTCTCCTCATCCAGCGCCAGAAGCGCATAGGTGCCAAGCGGCATGGTCAGCAGCGCCGCCCCGCCCAGCGGCAATACCACGCGGCGGTCGGCCTCATGCCACGCCTTGGGGGCGAGCTGGATGGTGATCAGCAATTCCATTAGCAGCATCACCGGCACGCCCTCGCGCGTGCCCCAGAGTGTGGCGAAGATGGGCGCCAAAATGACGGCGGTGCCAAAGCCGGCATAGCCGCGCATCACCCCCGCCACGGCGGTGGCGATGATGGCGCCCAGCATGCGCCAATCCAGCACGGCGGCCAAAATTTCCGGCCATAGCGCCGCCCATATGCCGCTCATGGCAGGATATCCAGCGTGACCAGGCCGGCATTGATCAGCAGCTTGCCCGCATGCTCGAAATTCACCGTGACGCGGTTGCCGATGACGGATTGCACCTGCCCCACGCCCCAATCTGGCCGCGCGGGGTTGAACACCCGCATTCCCGGTTCGATCAGCTGCACCCTGCTATCCCATAATTGACACCGCAGGCTTGGGACCGGCTTTGGATTTCGTCAATCCATCACAATGCATGCTCCAGGCTGCATTGTCGCGCATTGTCGTCGTTGAATCGACGGCTCTCTACGGAACTCGACAATGCAGACGACATATTGACTGACATGTTGATGACGCGGCCCATCACCCCAGAAGGGGCGGGGCGCAGAAGGAGATGGGCGAATGCCCCAGGAACTGGCCTTGAGCCGCCCGCAACTCGCGCAGCTTCTCGGCGCACGGCTGACGCATGACCTCGCTGGTCCGCTGGGCACCATCATGGCCGCCGGCGGCTCGGCCGAGGGTGCGGCACTGCTGGAGGAGACGGTGGCGGAGCTGCGGCTGCGCTTTCGCCTCTATGCGGTCGTGTTTGGTGAGGCGGAGGCGCTGTGCTGGGCGGATTTGCAGGCCCTGCTGGCCGGCGCGCCCGGCGCCCACCGCATCGCCTTCCATTTCGAATTCCCGCCCCAGGCCAGGCTTGATCCCGCCTTGGCGCAGATCGTGCTCGCCGCCGCCATGCTGGGGGCCGAGGCGCTGCCGCGCGGCGGGGCGCTGCGCATCACCCCGCTGGGCGGTGCGGGGCTGGTCGTGCTGCCGGAGGGGCGTGTCGCCGCCTGGCCGCATGCACTGATCGAGCGTCTGGCCGGCATGGCGCCGGCTGGGGCCGATACCCCGCGCGCCCTGCTCGCACCTTGGCTGATTGCACTGGCCGAGGCGGCGCAATGCCGCCTCAGCCTGGGCATGGGCCAGCCCGGCCTGCCGCCCCTGCTGCTGCAACCGCCCCGCTAAGCCGCCCCCGCGCCCCACAATCTCCAACCCGATTCACCTTTTATTTCCCCCGCATGCCCCATGCCATGCGCGGCGTGGTGTTTCCCCCCCGGCATGATCCGCCAGGCGGCAGGCCCCGCGCCCGAGGCAAGGGGAGCCGCGTATGGACGATATTCTCGCCGAATTCCTGACCGAGGCGCATGAGGGGCTGCAAAGCCTCGATGGCGCGCTGCTCTCACTGGAGCGCAACCCCAATGATACCGCCCTGCTCGGTGAGGTGTTCCGCACCATCCACACCATCAAGGGCACCTGCGGCTTTCTCGGCCTGCCACGGCTCGAAAAACTGGCCCATGCCGGTGAGAATGTGCTGGGCCTGTGGCGCGATGGCGCCTTGCCCGCCACGGCCGAGGGGATCAGCCTCATCCTCGCCGCGGTGGACCGCATCAAATCCATCCTGCTCGGGCTGCAAACCGAAGGGGTCGAACCCGCCGGCGATGACAGCGCGATCATCGCCGGGCTGGACGCTGCCTCCCTCCGCCCACCCCTCACCGCCAGCCCGGGGCCGGAGCGGCCAGCCCTCCCGGCGGCCGAGCCCACCCCCGGCAGCGCCCCACAAACCATCCGTGTCGCGGTTGATGTGCTGGAGGATCTGATGGTCCTGGCCAGCGAATTGGTGCTCACCCGCAACCAACTCCTGCAGATCGCCCGCTCGGAGGTGAATTCGCCCTTCACCTTGCCGCTGCAACGCCTGTCGCAGATCACCACCAACCTGCAGGACGGCGTGATGAAAACCCGCATGCAGCCCATTGGCAGCGCCTGGCAAAAGCTGCCGCGCCTGGTGCGCGACCTGGCGCATGAGCTGGGCAAGCAAATCACCCTCGACATGACCGGCGCCGAAACCGAACTCGACCGCCAGGTGATGGAACTCATCCGCGACCCGATGACCCATATGGTCCGCAACAGCGCCGATCACGGGCTGGAAACTCCGGCCCAGCGCCGCGCCGCCGGCAAGCCGGAAACCGGCCATATCACCCTCAACGCCTATCATCAGGGCAGCCATGTCCTGCTCGAGATCGGCGATGATGGCCGTGGCCTGGCCGTGGGCATGATCCGCGAAAAGGCGCTGCGCCAGGGCCTCGCCACCCCGGCGCAATTGGCCGCGATGAGCGAGCGCGAGATTCAGCGCTTCATCTTCCGCCCGGGTTTTTCCACCGCCGCTTCCGTCACCTCCGTCTCCGGCCGTGGCGTGGGGATGGATGTGGTGAAAACCAATCTCGAGCGCATCGGCGGCGTCATCGAACTGCGCTCACGCCCCGGGCGCGGCACCACCTTCACCATCAAGATCCCGCTCACCCTCGCCATTGCCGGCGCGCTGATCGTGGAAGCCGCCGGTGAGCGTTTCGCCATTCTGCAGAACAGCGTGCTGGAGCTGGTGCGGGTGGGTGAGCGCGGCGGCGCGCGGGTGGAGATGATCAAGCAAACCCCGGTGCTGCGCCTGCGGGAGCGGCTGCTGCCGCTGGTGCCGCTCGCCCCCCTGCTGGCGCTCGAGCAGCCGCCGCGCGCGGAGGATGCCACGAGTTTTGTCGTCGTCACCCAGGTCGGCGCCCAGGTGTTCGGCATCGTGGTCGATCGTGTCTTCGATACGGAGGAGATCGTCGTCAAACCGGTCACCCCCATCCTGCGGGATGTGACGATGTTCTCCGGCAACACCATCCTTGGCGATGGCTCGGTGATCATGATCCTCGACCCCAATGGCATCGCCCGCGCCACCGGCCTGAGCGTGGAGGGCGGCGGTGAACTGGCGGAGGCACCGCCCAGGCCACCACTCGGCCGGGGCGAGGGTGAGCGCATGGCGCTGCTGCTGTTCCGCGCCGGGCCCGGCGCGCCCAAGGCGGTGCCGCTCGGCCTCATCGCCCGGCTGGAGGATTTTCCCGCCGAGCGCATCGAATATGCCGGCGAGACGCTGGTGGTGCAGTGCCGCGGCAGCATGATGCCGCTGGTGCCGGTCGGCGCATGCGCCCAGATGCCCGCACCCGGCACCCGCCAGGCGGTGCTGGTCTTCGGCGATGGTGACCACGCCATGGGGCTGATGGTGGACGCGATCCTCGACGTGCTGGAAGCGCCCCTGCTGATCGAACGCGGCGGCGAGCGGCCGGGCTTCCTCGGCAGCGCCGTCATCGCCGAAAAGGTCACCGAAATTCTCGACTGCGCCTATTGGCTGCGGCAGGGCGGCGCAGATTGGTTCGGCCAGGCGGCGGCAAAAGATGCCTCCCATCCGCGCCTCTTGCTGGTGGAGGACAGCGCCTTCTTCCGCAACCTCGTCGTCCCCGCCCTCCTCGCCGCGGGCTATGACATCACCGGCGCCGCCAATGGCCGCGAGGCGCTGCGCCTGCGCGAGGCGGGCGAGCATTTCGATGCCATCATCACCGATATCGACATGCCGCAGATGAATGGCTTCCAGCTCCTGCGGGCCGTGCGCGATGGCGGGCCATGGGAGGATGTGCCGGTGATCGCCCTCTCCGGCCGCGCCGAACCGGCCGAGGTGGAAAAGGGCCTCGCCGCCGGCTTCACGGATTATATCGCGAAATCGGACCGTGAGGGGCTGGGCCTCAGCCTGCGCCGGGCCCTGCAACCCCGCCACGCCCCCGACGCCATCACGGCCCCGATCACCGGTTAAGGAATGCCCATGCCGAGCCATAGCCAATCCATGGGCCGTGCCGCGGAGATGGTGCTGAGCCTCACCGTCGCCGGCCAGCCCTGCGGCTTGCCGGTGCTCGCGGTGCGCGATGTGCTGGGGCCGCAAACCATTACTCGCATCCCCCTCGCCCCACCCGAGGTGGCGGGCAGCCTGAACCTGCGCGGGCGCATCGTCACCGCGCTGGATTTGCGGCGGAGGCTGCAGCTGCCCGCCCGCCCCGCCGGCCAAAAACCCATGTCGGTGGTGGTGGAGCATCAGGGCGAACTCTACGCGCTGCTGGCCGATGGGGTGGGCGAGGTGCTCAGCCTCAGCCCCGCCGAACGCGCGGCCAATCCCCCCACCCTCGACCCGGCCTGGAAAGCCGTGTGCCAGGGCGTGCACCGGCTGGGTGACAGCCTGCTGGTGGTGCTCGATGTCGAGCGTCTGATGCAAATCGGTTGAGGCAAGACCCATGAGCCTCAGCGCCCTTATGGTGGATGGCATCGCCTGCCTGCACGCGCTGCGGGCAGCCTATGGGCCCCGCACGCCGCCAGTGGTGATCTGCACAACCGCCTCGGCCAGCGAAAAAATCATCGAGGCGCTGGAAGCCCGCGCCGATGAATACGTCATGAAGCCCTTCAATGAGGCGATCCTGATGCACAAGCTCGCCATGATCGGCCTCGCCCCCGCCGAAGCGGCCCTGGCACCATGAGCAATGCCACGCTGCGGGTGATGCTCTGCGATGACAGCCAGGCCATGCGCACCAGCCTCGCCCGCCTGCTGGAGAGCGACCCCATCATCCGCATCATCGCCCAGGTGGGTGATGGCGAGGCTGCGCTTCGGGTGCTGGAAACAATGCCGCCCGCCCAGCAGCCCGATGTCATTCTGCTTGACCTTGAAATGCCGGTGATGGATGGGATGACCGCCCTGCCCCTGCTGCTGGCCCGCCGGCCGCGCCCGGTGGTGATCGTTGCCAGCGCACTCACCCAGCGCGGCGCCAGCCAGGCCATGGCAGCACTCAGGGCCGGCGCTGCCGATTACCTGCCCAAGCCCAGCACCGCCATGGGTGGGCTGCGTGATTCCGCCTTCCAGGCCGAGCTGCTGGCCAAGGTGAAAGGTTGGGCGCGCATCGGCCGCCAGCCCGACCTCCCGCTCACCCGCCCGGGCGCTGTGGCGGGGCTGCAGCCCAGGGCCATCGCCATCGGTGCCTCCACCGGTGGGCCGCAGGCCCTGGCGCAATTCGTCAAGCGCCTGCCGCGCCAGCTCCACCTTCCGGTGCTGATCACCCAGCACATGCCGGCCGGTTTCACCGCCATGCTGGCGCAGCACCTCAATGGCCTTGGTGGCCCCAGTTGCAGCGAGGCGCGCGATGGTGAGGCCCTGCGCCCCGGCCATATCCTCATCGCCCCGGGCAATCACCACATGATCCTCCGCCGGGCCGATTTCGGCGCGGTGCATGTGCAACTGAGCGCCGACCCGCCGGAGAATTTCTGCCGCCCGGCGGTGGACCCCATGCTGCGCTCCCTGGCCACGATTTATGGCCGGGGCCTGCTGGCCATCATTCTCACCGGCATGGGCCAGGATGGCTTGCTGGGCTGCCAGGCGGTGGCGCGCGCGGGCGGCACCGTGCTGGCGCAGGATGAGGCCGCTCTGTGGTCTGGGGCATGCCCGGCGCCGTGGCCCGGGCCGGCCTGGCGCAGCTTCTCGCCCCCCCCGCGGCCCTGGCCGAATTTGTTCTGGCCGCCCTGCGGCAAACCGCATGAACCCGGCAACCTTCCAGTATCTCGCGGGCATGGTGAAGCAGCGCTCGGGTGGCGTGCTCATGGCCAATCAGGGCTATATGCTGCATAGCCGCCTCGCCCCCCTGCTCAAGCGCGAGGGGCTGGCCAGCCTCGATGGCCTGGCGCTCAGGCTGCGCGGCAGCGGCGCCGAGCCCCTCGCGCAGGACATGACGGAGCTTCTCACCACCAACGAAAGCCATTTCTTCCGCGATGGCAAACCCTTCGAGCATTTAAAGGAATGGCTGCCCCTGCTGCACAAGGCCCGTGCGCCGGGGCTGCCCATCCGCATCTGGTCCGCCGGCTGCAGCACCGGGCAGGAGGCCTATTCCATCGCGATGATCCTGGCCGAGGCGCAGGCGCTGGGCGATGCCAGCCTGCAGGCCCGCCGCTTCGAAATCCTCGGCACCGACCTCACCCGTGCGGTGCTCGACCGTGCGCGCGAGGCCAGCTTCACCCAGTTCGAAGTGCAACGCGGCCTGCCCATGCGCCAGTTGACGCGCCATTTCACCCAGCGGGGCAGCCTCTGGTGGGCCAATGACAATCTGCGCGCCTATACAAATTTCCGGCAGGCCAATCTGCTGCATGACCTGCGGAGTTTCGGCCGGTTTGACCTGATTTTCTGCCGCAACGTGCTGCTGTATTTCGATATGCCGACCAAGTCGCGCGTGCTGGGCGGGCTGGCCGGGCAATTGGCGCCCGATGGCGCGCTGTATCTCGGCGCGGCGGAAACTGCGCTGGGCATCACCGACAGGCTGGAACCCATGCCGGGCGAGCGCGGGGTCTATCGCCCGGCTGCGGCCGAACCAGCCCGGGCCAGCGCGTAGCGCAGGGCAAAAAGCCGCAATTGGCTGGCCAGGGGCTCGCCGGCTTCGGCCCGCGCCGCATCCTGCACTGCCACCAGGGCGGCGAGGCTGCCCGGGGCTGCCGCCTGCTCCAGCACCGCCCAGAATTCGGGTTCCAGCGCCACCGAGGTGCGGTGGCCGGCCAGGCTCAGGCTGCGCTTCTCAAGCATGCGGCCCGAGCATCTCCTCCGGCCGCACCCAGCGGTCGAAATCCTCAGGGCTGACAAAACCCAGCCGGGCCGCGGCATCGCGCAGCGTCAGCCCCTCGGCCAAGGCCAGCTTGCCGATCTGCACCGCCCGGTCATAACCAATATGCGGGTTGAGCGCGGTGACCAGCATCAGCGATTTTGCCAGGTTCTCGGCGATGCGCGGCAGGTTGGGCGAAAGCTTGGCCACCATATGCTCGGCAAAACTCTCGGCCGCATCGGCCAGCAGCCCGGCCGATTGCAGCACGGCATGAATGATCACCGGCTTGAAGACATTCAACTCCAAATGCCCCTGCGCCCCGGCCACGGTCACCGTCGTGGTATTGCCCATCACCTGGGCGCAGACCATGGTCAGCGCCTCGGCCTGGGTGGGGTTGGTCTTGCCAGGCATGATGCTGCTGGAGAGGCCATCGGCGGGGATCACCAGCTCCGCCAGCCCGGCATTCGGCCCGCTGCCCAGCAGGCGAATATCATTGCCGCATTTGTTGAGGCTGACCGCCAGCACATTCATCGCGCCCTGCAACTCAACAAACACATCATGCGCCGACATACCCTCACCCGGCAGGTCATTGGCCACGAAAGCGAGGCCGGTGCGCGCGGCCAAAACGGCGCAAAATTGCCCGGCAAATTCCGGATGGGTGTTCAACCCAGTCCCCGCCGCCGTGCCGCCCTGCGGCAACACCAGCAGCCGCGGCAGCACATCGCGCAGCCGCGCCATGCCCAGGCCCACCTGCCGCGCCCAGACGGCGAATTCGTGCCCCAGCGTGACCGGCACCGCATCCATCATATGGGTGCGGCCCAGCTTCACCACCCCGGCCCATTCCACCGCCCGGGCGGCCAGCGCGGTATGCAGCACGCCAAGCGCCGGCAGCAGGCGCTGGGTCAGGGCCTCGGCGGCAGCGATATGCATCACCGCCGGAAAACTGTCATTGGAGCTTTGGCCGAGATTCACATGATCATTGGGGTGCACCGGCGCCCGTGCCCCCAGCGCCGCGCCCAGTATCTGGTTGGCGCGGTTGGAAATCACCTCATTGGCATTCATATTGGTCTGGGTGCCGCTGCCGGTCTGCCAGATCGGCAGCGGGAAATCCGCATCGCGCAGGCCCGCAACAATCTCCTCCGCCGCCGCTTCAATTGCCTCAGCAAGTTGCCTTGGCAATAAACCAAGCAAAGCATTGGCCTCCGCCGCCGCCAATTTCTGCAGGCCCACGGCGCGGATCATCCCGGGCGGAAATCTCTCCGAGCCGATGCGAAACAGCCCCCGCGCCCGCTCGGTCTGCGGCCCCCATAGCCGCTCGGCGGGAATCTCCACGCTGCCCAGGCTATCGGTTTCGGTTCTCACTTGGGCGGGTGCTCGCGCAACCAATGGCGGGCAATCTCCTCACGCGTCGCCACCCAGACATCAGGGCAGGAAGCCGCATGGTCCAAAAACCGCGCCAGCGCCGCAGCCCGCGCCGGGCGGCCCACCAGGCGGCAATGCATCCCCACACTCATCATCCGCCCGCCCTCGCGGCGCAGCAGGTCCAGCGCGTCGCGCAAATGCTGCTCATAGCCATCATTGCTGGTGAAGCCGGGCGGCACGGCAAACTTCATGTCGTTATTGTCGAGGGTATAGGGGATGATGAGCTGCGGCTTGCCCGCAACATCAACATAATGCGGCAGGTCATCATCATAGGCATCGCTGTCGTAGAGAAAGCCACCCTGCTCAGCCACCAGCGCGCGGGTGCGCGGGCTGAAGCGCCCGGTATACCAGCCCACCGGCGCTCGGCCGCAGAGCCGGGTGATGGTCTCCACACAGGCGGCGATATGCGCCCGCTCCACATCCTCGGGCACATTGTGATAATCGATCCAGCGCCAGCCATGGCTCGCCACCTCATGGCCCTGGGCGGTGAAGGCAGCGGCGATTTCCGGGTGCAGCTCCAGCGCCCGGCCCACGCCATAAACGGTCAGCTTGAGGCCACGCTCGGCAAAAAGCCGCAGCACCCGCCACGCCCCGGCCCGCGCACCATAATCAAACTGGCTTTCCACGCTGCGGTTGCGCTCGCCCAGCACCGGCGTGCCGCCCGGCACCTCATGCAGATAAAGCTCGCTGCCGGCATCGCCGTTCAGCACCGTGTTCTCGGCTCCCTCCTCGTAATTCAGCACGAAGCTGAGCGCAACGCGCGCCCCTCCCGGCCAGCGCGGATCAGGCGGATTGGCACCATAGCCAACCAGATTGCGGGGATAGGGGTCTTGGGCGTCGAGGATCGTCATGGCGGCGAGTTTACACCGGAATGGAACGATCCGCCTCTCCCAAAGGCCGCTGCATGGTCACGATATCCACCCAGCGGCCAAATTTCAGCCCCACCGCCCGCATCACGCCAATCTGGCGAAAGCCCAGCGACAAATGCAGCCCCACGGAGCCCACATTCTCACTGTCACCGATCACCGCAATCATCTGCCGAAAGCCGCGCCGCGCCGCATGGTCCAGCAGCGCCGCCACCAGGGCCTTGCCCACGCCCTGGCCGCGCACATCATCACGGACATAAATGCTGTCCTCAACGGTGAAGCGATAGGCGCTGCGGTCACGAAACTGGGCGTAATAGCCATAGCCGGTGATCTCGCCCTCATGCTCCGTCACCAGCCAGGCGCAGCCAGCCTCCTGCACCTTGGCCATGCGTTGGCCCATTTCGGCCAGGCTGGGGGCGGCTTCCTCAAAAGTGCCCGCACCATGCGCGACATGATGGGCATAAATCGCTGTGATGGCCGGCAGGTCGGCCTCGGTCGCCTCGCGCGGGGTCACAGGCCCAGCTCTTCGGCAACCCGCGCCGCCAGGCTCAGCAGCATACGGTCCTGTCCGGCCGCGGCCACCAGCGACAGGCCAATCGGCGCGCCATCCAGCCGCGCCGCCGGAATGCTCACCTCACACAACCCGCCCAGCCCGGCGATGGCGGTGACGCCCATGGTCTGTTCGCGCACCACATTCTGCTCGGCCTGGCTGGCCGCGAGCAACGGCGCCGCCATCGGCGAGGTCGGGTAGGCCAGCACCGCACCGCCCTCCAGCAGGCAGCGCATGCGGTGCTGGAAACGCTTGCGGAAACCCCGCCCGGCGGCGGCCTTCTCAGCCGGCATCGCCTGCGCTGCGGCAAAGCGTTCGCCCACGCCCGGGCCAAAACCCGGCTTGGTCTGCGTCACCCAGCGGCCCAGCGTGGCCCAGGCCTCCTGGGCCTGCATGCAGCGGAAATTCTCATAAAGCTCAAACAGCCCCTCAGGCATCAGCGTCAGCCGCAGCGCCTGGCCCATCACCCTTTCGGAGGCCGCCAGCGCCGGCTGCAGCAGCGCTGCCACCTTGGGGTCGGCATTGGCCCAGACATCATCGGGCTGCAGCAGCGGCCCGGCCGCCCCAGCCTTGCCCAGCGGCAAAATTTCCCCACCCACCCGGGCCAGCACCGCGGCATTGGCGGCGAACCAGCCCGGCGTGTCAAAGCTAGGCCCCAGCGCGCAACAGCCAGCGAGGCTGATCGCCCCCCAGCTCGGCCGGAAGCCAAAAACGCCGCAATAACTCGCAGGAATCCGCACCGAGCCACCGGTATCGCTGCCCATGGCGAAATCCACCTCACCCGCCGCGACAGCAGCCGCGCTGCCGCAGGATGAGCCGCCGGGGAAGCGATCCGGCGCATTGGGGTTGATCGGCGTGCCGTGCCAAACATTCTCGCCGGTTAGGCCAAAGGCCAGCTCCACCGTCTTGGTCTTGCCCACCAGGCTGGCTCCGGCCTCCAGCAAAGCCAGCACCACCGGGGCGGTGCTGGCGGCCACGCCATGGCTGCGCGCCCAATCGGGATTGCCATAGGACGTCACCTCACCAGCGACGTCGTAAAGATCCTTCACCGCGAAGCGAAGACCGGCCAGCGGGCCGCCCGGCGTCCCCGCCAAAGCAACCCTGGGCCCTGGGATGAAGGCCCCATCCCGCTCTGCCTGCGTCAAAGCCATACAAACCCCCACCACAAAAACCGGCTCACGCTACCGCAAGCCGGAAACCGGGGGAAGCAAGCCCCCGGGCAGAGGCCTCAGCGCGCCCGCAGCAATTCCGGCACGTGCAGCAGCACCTGCTCGTTATTATCCGGCGCATTCGGATGGCGGCCGGCCGAGAAGGGATAATTATTGTCATTGCCGACAATGATGTGGTCGGCATCGACCATGGCGACATTCTCAATGGTGAAGAAGGGGAAGGTGAAGCGGCCAGCGGGGGCGCCGGCAGGCAGCGCACCGCGGTCACGCACCAGGCCCTGCGGGTCCTGCATCGCCATCAGGTCGATATGGCCAATCTTGCGGACATAGCCCTCGGCATCGGCCGCACCCAGATCGATGAGATAGACGCGCTTGAACCGCGCCGGCAGCGGGAAGCAGGGGGCGGCAGCGGTCGGCGCCACGCCTTGCGCGCAGGCGAGACCCGGGTCGCCCTCGCCATTGTCACGCTCGATCACCAGGGCGCGGCGGTCGTCGATCATGTTGAAATCGCCAATGGCCGTCGCACCAGCCTCCAAGCGGTAGCGCAGGCTGCGGCCGGTCCAGGCGCCACGCCCGGTGTTGAACTCGATCAGGCGCAGGAACTGGCCCTCGGATTGGTCAGAATTGGCGGCGAAGAGCGGCTGCTCCAGCAAGGCCCAAATGGTCTGGCCATCGGGCGTCATCGCCATGCCCTCATAGCCGCCGGAGCGGCGCGAGCGGAAGGGCACCGTCGCGGTGGGCGTGGCGGGCAGTTGGAAGGCATGGCTGTCGGGGCTGCGCAGCGGCTGGCCGTCCAGCATGGTCTCGAAGAAGCGCGTCACCCGGCCTTCGCCGTCGGTCTGGAAGATGTAGGGGCCGAATTCTTCGCCGAACCAGAAGCTGCCATCCGGCGCGTTCTGGATGCTCTCGATGTCGAGATCAGCACCGGTCAAATAGCGCTGGGCAGAGGTCTCGGTGGCGATGGGGAAGGGCAGCACGCGGTTGGGGTCGGAGAGAAAGATGGTGCGTTCGACCGTGGTCGCGCCAGTCTGGAAATTCGGCCGGATGCGGTGGAACATCAGCAGCGCATCGGCGCTGTTGCGGCGCGTGCCGAAGCCATTATCGGTGGTGACCCAGTAGGAGCCATCACCCACAGGCCGGATGCCCGAAAAGCCCTGCACCGGCTGGCCTTGCAGCGGCAGGCCCACGCCGGTGCGGCGGTTGCCATGCATGGCACCGGTATCGGCGGGAATGCTGCCCAGGGCCTCGACGCGGCTATTGCCCGGGCCGGTGAAACGGCCAGAATTGGCAAAGCCCGGGGGCGCATCGGCCGGCGGCGCGATCAAGGTGGCGGCGGGCAGCATGGCGTGGCCAACGACGCGGGCTTCGAAGCGCTGGTCGGCGCTCGCGGCATTTGTCAGGGCAATGGCGGCGATGCCGGCCAGAAGCAGATTGCGCATGGGGATCCTCCAAAATGGAGCCCCGATCTAGCCAATATGTGTTGCACTGCTCTGACAGAAGCATGACCACTTCGCGCCAATCAGCGGCGCAATTCCATGCTGATCGGCCCCTCACGCTCACCACGGGCAAATTGGTCCACCATGGCATTGCCGGTCTGCCCCAGGCTCGCCGCCGGGCCGTCCCAGACAATCCGGCCCTTATAAATCATCGCCGCACGCTGGCCGATGCGCCGCGCGCTCGCCATGTCATGTGTGATCGAAATGGCGGTCGCACCCAGCCTTTGCACACAATCGACGATCAGCCCGTCGATCACCGCGCCCATGATGGGGTCGAGCCCGGTGGTGGGTTCGTCGAAAAACAACAGATCAGGGGCGGCGGCCACGGCGCGGGCCAGCGCCACCCGCTTTTGCATGCCCCCCGAGAGTTCGGCCGGCGAGAGATCACCCACGCTGGCCGCCAGCCCCACCTGGGCCAGCACCTCGGCCGCCTTGTCGCGCGCGCCGCGCCGCGTAATGCGCTTCTGCGCCAGCAGCTTGAAGCAGACATTTTCCCAAACCGGCAGGCTGTCAAACAGCGCGCCATTCTGGAACAGCATGCCGATGCGATCCATCAGCGCCGCCCGCTCCCGCCGGGACATCGCCGCCACATCGCGGCCATCGATCAGGATGCGGCCGGCATCGGGGGTAATCAGCCCCAGGATGCATTTCAGCATCACCGATTTTCCGCTGCCCGAACCGCCCAGTACCACGAGCGAGGAGCTGGCCGGCACGGCGATATCCACCCCCTCCAGCACCGTCTTGCCGGCAAAGCTCTTGCACACGCCTTCAAGGGTGACGGTGAGCGTCATTGCGCGAAAAACGCCTCGGTCACCACATAGTCGAGTGCCAGAATGAGGATCGAGGCCAGCACCACCGCCGAGGTCGTCGCCATGCCCACGCCCTGCGCGCCGCCGCGGCTGCGATAGCCGCACCAGCAGCCCATCAGCGCGATGACAAAGCCGAACACCGCCGCCTTCACCAGGCCGCTGACCACATCCATGGTCTCCAGCACATCCCAGGTGGAATCGAGAAAGGCGGCGGAAACGAAGCCGAGCTTCGCCGTGCCCACCAGATAGCCGCCCATCACGCCGATAATATCCGCCACCAGCACCAGCAGCGGCAGCGCCAGGGTGGCGGCGAGCAGGCGCGGCGCCACCAGATATTTCATCGGGTCGGTCGAAAGCGTGGTCAAGGCGTCGATCTGGTCAGTCACGCGCATGGTGCCCAGCTCGGCCGCCATGGCGGCACCGATGCGCCCGGCCACCATCAGCCCGGCCAGCACCGGCCCCAATTCCCGCGTCACGCTCAGCGCCACCACCGAGGCCACGGCGGATTGCGCATTGAACCGGGCAAAGCCGGTATAGCTTTGCAGCGCCAGCACCATGCCGGTGAACAGCGCCGTCAAGGCCACCACCGGCAGCGAGAAATAAGCTACCTCAATAAAGTGGCGCAGAAATTGCCGGCCGTGAAAGGGCGGGCGCACCAGATGCGACAAGGCCTCCAGCGCAAACAGCGCCAGGCCCCCCACCTCCTGGCAGGCGCGCAGCACCGCGCGGCCGAGGCCTGCGAGAAAACCCAGCAGCATCAGGTGTAAATGCGCCGATAGCGCGAACCCAGGGCGGTCAGCATTTCATAGCCGATGGTGCCGGCCCTTTCGGCCAGCATATCGGGCGAATTATCGGGCCCCATCAGCGTGAGCATATCGCCCAAAGCCGCCGGCACGCCCGTGACATCGAATGCGGTCAGATCCATCGACACGCGTCCTACCACAGGCACGGCCTGCCCGGCCAGGATGCCAATGCCATGGCCCGACAAGGCACGCAGATAGCCATCGGCATAACCCGCCGCGACGGTGGCAATCAGGCTGGGCCGCGGTGCCACCCAGCCGGCACCATAACCCACCGCCACACCGGCGGCGATGTGGCGCAATTGCAGGATAGGCGCCTCCAGAAGCAGCACCGGCGCCATCGGGTTGGGCTGGCCAGGCTGGGGATTGATGCCGAACAAGGCGGCCCCCGGCCGCGCCAGATCCGAGCCAAAGCCGGGGCCGAGAAAAATCCCCGAGGAATTGGCCAGGCTGGTCGCCACCCCCGGAAAACGCGCCGCCACCACAGCAAAACGCTCAGCCTGCCGCGCATTCATCGCATGGCCCGGTTCATCGGCGCAGGCGAGATGCGACATGACATAGCGAATATCCAACCCCGACGGGATAGCGGCGCATTCCGCCAGATCAAGCCCCAGCCGCGCCATGCCGGTATCCACATGCAGCAGCACCGGGCCATGGCCGGCATGGGCGCGCGCCATGTCCAGATGGTTCACCACTGGCCAGATATCAGCCGGTGCCGCACCGGGCATAAAACCATTCAGCACCGCCAGCATCGCGCTGGCCTCGCCCAGGGCGGCCCGCAGGGCCAGCGCCTCTTGCAGATGCGCCACGAAAAAATGCCGGCAGCCTGCCTCCCGCAAGGCCCGTGCCACCTCCACAGCACCCAGCCCATAGGCATCGGCCTTCAGAACCGCCGCCACCGCACCACCACCATGGCGCCCGCACAACAACTGCCAATTCGCAACAATGGCGCGCAGATTGATGTGCAGCAGGGCTTGCATGCTCAGGCGGTGCTGCCCGTGGCCCGGCGGGTGGGTTCGCCCCGCAGCCTACTCATAGCCACGCTCATCATGCGTCACATCCAAATCGCCAAAGCGGGTGAATTCCGCCTCAAAGAAGAGCGGGATGGTGCCGGTGGGCCCGTGGCGCTGCTTGGCGATGATCAGGTCGGCCTTGTTATGGGCGCGTTCCATATCGGTCTTCCAGCGGTCCATCGCGGCCTGGTATTTATCGCCACCATCGAAGGCCGCTTCCTTCGGCTCGCGCTGCTTGAGATAGTAATCATCGCGATAGACGAACATCACCACATCGGCATCCTGTTCGATCGAGCCGGATTCGCGCAGATCCGATAGTTGTGGCCGCTTGTCTTCGCGCTGTTCGACGGCGCGGGAGAGCTGCGAAAGCGCGATAACCGGGACCGAAAGCTCCTTGGCGATGGCTTTGAGGCCCTGGGTGATCATGCTGATTTCCAGCACGCGATTATCCGGCTTGGTGCCGGCGGCAGGGCGCATCAGCTGCAGGTAATCCACCACCACCAGTTCCAGCCCACGGGTGCGCTTGAGCCGCCGGCAGCGGGTGCGCAGCGCCGAGAGGGTGATGGCCGGCGTATCGTCGATCATGATCGGCAGCATGCCCAGCTCGCGGCTGGCGGCGTAGAATTTGTCGAATTCCTGTTGGCTGATCTCACCGCGGCGGATTCTGTCGCCCGAGATGCGGCTGCTTTCGGCCAGAAGGCGGTTGGCCAGCTGCTCCGCGCTCATTTCCAGCGAGAAGATCGCCACCGAGCCCTTCGCCACCTCGCCGGCCTCCAGGTCCCGCGCCAAGGCCTGGGCGGCGCCGAAGGCGATCTTGGTGGCGAGTGCGGTCTTACCCATGCCGGGGCGCCCGGCCAGGATCAGCAGGTCCGAGCCATGCAACCCGCCCAGCCGCGCATCCACATCGCGCAGGCCCGAGGGCAGGCCGGAGACGCCGCCGCCATGCGCCTTGGCCTTGGCCGCGGCCTCCACCGCCAGCGCTAGGGCGCGGTCGAAGGTGATGGCCCCGCCCTCGCTGGCGCCGCCGGTCGCCAGGTCGAAGAGCTGTTGTTCGGCGGCCTCGATCTGGCCGGAGGCTTCTAGTTCCGGCTCGGCGCCGAAGGCGCGGTTCACCACCGTCTCGCCCACATCGATCAATTGGCGGCGAATCCAGCAATCATGGATCAGCCGGCCATATTCACCGGCATTGATGATGCCCACCGTCGCGCTGACCAATTGCACGAGGTAGCTGGTGCCGCCCACCTCCTCCAGCACGCCGGAATGTTCGAACTCACCCTTGAGGGTGACCACATCGGCCAGGGCGTTGTTCTCCACCCGGCGGCGGATCGCCGTGAAGATGCGGGCATGGATGGGGTCGGCGAAATGTTCGGGGGCGAGGAATTCCGAGACGCGTTCAAAAGCCTTGTTGTTGGACAGCAACGCGCCGAGAAGCGCTTGTTCCGCCTCCAGATTTTGGGGTGGTAGGCGGAGTGATTGGCCAAAAAGGCCGCTGCCTTCCGGCGGATTGATGCTGTTCATCCTCCCACCTTAGCCCTGCTGCCTGCCGCGCGTCCCATGTGCATGGCTGTGGATAGCGGGTGTGGCTGCGGATTGCCAGAAAACCGCGCGGCGGCGGGGCACTTGCGAAACGGACAAGTGTCGGGCTAGGTTAAGACAACCAGGGGTAGTGACGAAGGTGACGATGACACGCGTCTGCGTGATCGGCTTGGGTTATATCGGCCTGCCCATTGCGGCGCTGGCGGCGGGGCGGGGCATGCGGGTGTTCGGCGTTGACGTGGATGGGGCCGTGGTCGCTGGGCTGAATGCCGGGCGCAGCCATGTGCAGGAGCCCGAATTGGACGGGCTGGTGGCCAGGGTGGTGGCCGAGGGGAAGCTGACGGCGCATGCCGCGCCGCAGCCGGCCGATGTCTTCATTATCGCCGTGCCCACGCCCCTGGCCGAGGGGCGGCGGCCGATGCTGGCGCATGTGCATGCCGCTTTGCGGGCGCTGGCGCCGGTGCTGGTGCCGGGCAATTTGGTGATTCTGGAGAGCACCTCACCGGTGGGCACCACGGTGGGGCTGGGGCAGATGCTGGCTGGGTTGCGGCCGGATTTGCGGATTCCTGGGCTGGCGGATGGGGCCGATATTGCCC